>CALRTD020000386.1:0-4873 GCA_943371015.1 Synechococcus sp. UW140
TGCTTTGATGATATAAACCGGACCGCTTCCGGCCGCCGATTTTTTGTATTTGATTTCGGCAGCTGATACTTCAGACACATACACAATCATGGTTTCGCCATTGGTGCGGTGTAATGTATCCTGTGCTTTTGCAACAAATGCTGAAAGCAAGAAGATAAAGCTGAGTACAATTCGGAGTTTCATGCTTCAAGATTTATATTGATACGACGCTAATTTAAATGAATCGTTGCTTTCAAATATACCTAAAATACAGGAGTATGTTTAAATTATTACAGACGAGAAACATATGTATTCACATTCTCCGGTATTCGCTTTCAAATCAAAGTACGAGTAATGGTGCTAGCTAAGTTACACGGTAAACGAATAATAAAACTATCTGAAAATTGAATGCAAAAAATCTATTTCTTCCGCTTCTTTGCAAACGCTTTCACCTGCTGCGCTTCTAAAAACCAAATCAGTTTGAACGAAAGGCTGTTGATTTGCGGCTGATTGAAAATGTAATCAACATCCTCAAAATAGTTACTGAACAATTGCTGTGTACCGCCCACAATTGAGTTTTTCCAAACCAAACTCAGTTCGCTGCCGGGAACAAACTGCCAGGTAAAAATCATATCTATCGTAAATGCATTGAAAGTAATATCGCTGTTTCGGTTAAAACCTGTAGCTGAAGATTTACCATTCTGGTTCAATGCAAAAAACGAAGTATAACGCGCCTCCGACCAGTAATGGCGAATGCGTGTGGTGAGTATCATTGTACTGTTAAATGTATAGTTGATGTTGAATGTATTGGTGATGGTTCGCAGGTTGCGCACACCCATGATAATGCTGTCGTTAAACATCGATACAAAACCAACGTTATCGGTTTTATATTCATTTTCATTTCTGATAACAAAGAAAAGATGATCGTTTGCTCGAACCCGGGGCGAAACGGTGAACCGAAGAATGGTTCGGTTGCGCTCCAGAAAAACACGATACGAACCCGATAAATCGAGGGCAAATACTTTTCGGTAATCAGATGAAATAAATCCTCCGCCTTCAAAGTTGCGCGGATAAATCATGAATCGGCCGGGAACGCGCGGCTCAAAATAATCGTTCGTTAATACCGGTTGAGCGAGCCAGTTGATTCCGGCAGTCATGAAATTACGATAGGTAGAAACAACCCGGCCGCTGATGCTGAAAAAAGTAAAATCGCGGGGCTGGAAAAGTTGTCCGTAATCAACACTCAGCTCGCTGGTAATGCGGATGAAGCGCCTGAATGGTTTGAATATATTGTACTTAATCGTACTTCCGTAAGAAATTACATTGTTCCGTTCCTGAAATCCCATATCGGTAGGATCAAACGTATTGCTTACAACTCTGTACCGCAGATCAGCCTGAAATTTTCCGCTGATTCGTCCTGCTCTGATGTAGTACCGATGCCCGTTTACAGGTGCTGACGCTGCACGCGGCCACACCAAACTGAGATCTGAAAAGCCTTCAACACCCCAAACATTTTTCTTTTCCACCAAGCGAAACTGAACTGAACTAACGTTTGCATCGCGGGCTTTTCCGTTGCGCATTACATTGGTATTTAAAAATCCGAGGTACGAATTTTTACCAATGATTTGCTCTACAATCAGCACATTGTAGTTGGCCAGTTCTTCGGTTCGGATTTCGCGGGTTTCGCCGGTAAGTGTATCGCGCACTAAAGCATCGGTTGGTTGCGAAACGGCATTAAGAAAACCAATACCAAGATTGCGGGGCGTGCGTCCCGAAATTTTCATGGCATTGTAGAGCCGCGCCAGTCCAGGGTTTTCAGCAACTACTTCATTCTCCCTCAACTGTCCGGAAAGACTGGAAAAACCTGAAGGCTGTGCTCCAATGCGCCGCGAGTAAAACAAATCGTTTTTGTTGAACAGCTCTGTTCCTTCGGTGAAGAAATAGCGACGTTCATCAAACTTAATCTCAAACGGCGAGAGATTAAGCACAAGGTTATCGCTGATGGTTTGCCCGAAATCCGGAATCAGCGTCATATCAAGTGTAAAGCTCTCGTTGATGCCGTACTTGATATCCATACCGCCGTTGAGCGAGTACGATTGTTTGCCCTGAAAATTATCGGCATAGCCCGAAACATAAGGCAGCAGGGCTAACCGCAGCGGCGACAGAATATTCCGCAAGCCTTTCAGATCGCCAAACTGATTGACCAAGCCCTGTACATTCTGATCAACATTATTCCAAAACGAAAACTCGCGGTGACGGCGGATGCCGCGCACAAAGTTGAGCCCCCACACCTGCTCTGCCGAATTCGGAAAACGCAGTGAGTAGTATGGAATTTTCAGCTCTACCGTCCAGCCATCGGGATTGAGCGTGACTTTGCTGTACCAAACACTATTGAGGCTGTAGTCTAATTTATCAATTGTAACACGGGCATCAATTTGTACGCCTGCGGCTGTAACAGCAAAATAAAACGCATTGCGTCGGTCGCGGTACGTGTCTAAATAAATCCCGAACATATCGGAATTGGTATTTTCATCATCGCGCCCGCCGAGCTGACTGAGAATGCTGTCGGGAGCAGTGTCTTTCATTTTCGCCAGCACATAAATGGCCTGATCGTCGTAAAGTAATTTTACAGAAGTAGGCAAACGAGAAGCGTTTCCCGGGTTGGGTTGTTGCTGAATAAAATCGGTTGCTTCAGGTACTAAACTCCAACACGAATCATCATCAACCCCGTTAATTTCAGGAGCCTTAGTGGTGCGGTAAGCATCAACAGAACGAACTGCTGTTTGTGCCTCAAGCTGAACAAACAACAGCACAGGCAGAAACATCAGCAGTAAACGGGAGATGAATTTGTATATCAAAACGGCACAAAAGTACGGAACCTTTGGGAAATGATGTATTTACATTAAAACGAGAGATTTAGCCCTTACAGGGAAAGAAGCAGACGAAATAAAAATTAATTTTATCATACAGAAAAACAACAGAATGCCACGCAAAAAAGCCGACGAGACATTCCGCTTTACAGCTCCGCTTGAAGAGTGGAAAAGTAAATCCACCTTTTACATCATTACATTTCCGCATCCGGTTGAAGAAGTATTCGGCACAAAGGGACGTGTGCGTTTTACAGGTACAATAAACGGCGTTTCGGTTGAGCAGGCGCTCATGCCCGGACGCAGCGGATTTCATTACATCAGCATCGGCGGCACGCTGCGCAGAAAATTAAAAATACGTACCGGGGATCTCATCAGTGTTGAAATTACACGTGATACACGCCCCGATGATTTTGTAGAGCTGCCCGAAGAATTAACAGCAGCACTTGAACTTGAACCAAAGCTGCAAAAGAAATTTGATGCATTAACACCGGGCTATAAGCGCAGTCTGGCCTATTGGATCAATTCAGGAAAAAGTATGGATACGCGCATTAAACGATCGCTTGAAATTGTAAAACGACTTGAAACCGGCACGCTCATGCGTACAACAAGAAAGAAAGAAGAAGAATAGTTGAATCTGAATATTACTTCAATCCGCCGTTGCGCAGTTTGAATTCGACCGGCGACATGCCTTCTATTTTCTTGAATGCGCGGGAAAAATAATTGGGATCTGAGAACCCCGATGCGTAGCAAACTTCTTTCACCGGCATATTACCGGAAACCATCAGCTGTTTAGCGTAGCTGATTTTTTCTTTCAGCAAAAGCTGTGAGGGCGACATTCCAAACTCATTAGCAAACGTGCGGTAAAAAACCGATTTACTCATACACGCCATTTTACTGAGTTGCGCCATCGACAACTGCGAAGTAATGTTGCCGCGAATGTATTCGACCACCGCGCGGAAACGCTCATTGGTATGCTCTGGCGCCAGACTAAGGGTTGATGTATTCTGCAAACGCAAAATCGCCAATACCAATTCTTTCAGTTTCAAATCAACCAGCACATCTTTGAGCGGATCAGTACTGCGGAAAAGCCGAACCAACCGGGTACTGAGTGCCGCCACGGTTTGATCATTTCGTAAAAAGGCCTGGTGCAAATTGAGTTTCCATTCCTGCTGCAATTCCGGATCGCGCGGAAAGTGCTCGTTGATATAACTAAGCTGTTTATTGAGATAATCCTCTTCAATAACCAGTGCCGTGCATTGTGTAGGATTAGCATAATGTGCTTCCGGGAAATCAATCACCATTTCGTCGGATGCATTAAGCAGGAATGTTTCTCCGGGAATGTAGTTCAGGCTTTTATCGCCGGCATACACAATCTTCTTGCCGCGAAGCATGGACGTAATGGTAAATCCTCCGAAAGCCAGCCGTACATTTTGTGCACGGCGATGGGTTTCAAATAAATTCAGCTCACACCGGTTCAGGCTGAACGTGGTGCGCTGCTCAATTTCTGTACGAAGCTTTTCACGAGGTGTTGTCGGAACGTGACCTAATTCGAACATGCAGGAGAGCCGTTATTGTGTTTTACCAAATTTACAGAAAGAAAAGCAGTGAAAACTGATTTCCGTCAGTTTGGGAAATGAGTGCTATTGTGCGGGATTTGATTACAGGACAAATGAAAATGAGATGACCAACTTGCGGTTGTAACTAATCTCAAAAAATCATGTCAACTACATCAGACAAAACCACGCCTGCATATCAGAATGCACTTACGGCTTTCCCGGGAGTGAAAACACCGGAGTTTAAAATCCGCTACAACAATTATATCGGCGGTAAATTTGTAGCTCCGGTAAACGGCGAATACTTCGACAATATTTCACCGGTAACCGGCAAAGCCTTTACGCAGGCAGCTCGTTCGGGCAAAGAAGACATAGAGCTGGCGCTCGATGCCGCGCACACAGCCTTTGCAACCTGGAGCAAAACACCGGCAACGTATCGCAGTAACCTGCTGCTGAAAATTGCACAGGTAA
>CALRTD020000387.1:0-4865 GCA_943371015.1 Synechococcus sp. UW140
AACCGACAGCACACACGTATTACTCTGCTTCAGCGAAGCTATAAATCCCGCACAACTTGCGCAACTCAGCAACTACAGCATCAGCAATGCAATTGGAACGCCGGTTGCACTGAGCTATGATACCGCCACATTACAGTGCGTTACACTTACAACAGCATCGGCTTTGCAAAATCTGGTTACCTATACTGTAACGCTAAGCAATCTTGCCGATTGTGCCGGAAACAGTGCAACGCCGAACACAGGCACATTCACACTATACATTGTGCAGCCGTATGATGTTGTGATTAATGAAATAATGGCTGATCCCGATCCTCCGCAGGATCTGCCCAATCAGGAATACGTTGAACTGCACAACACAACACCCTATCTCCTTTACCTCGAAAATTGGGAGTTCACCGTTGGCAGCAATACACAAACTCTTCCCGCAGCATGGATACCGCCCAATGGCTACATTGCACTTGTAGATGATGCGGCGCCGGTTCAGTTCGGCAGTATCAATCTTGCCGTGCTTGGCAGTTTCCCGTCTGTTACAAACACCTCCGGAACAATAACGCTGCGGACCAACCGCGGACTTTTGCAGCATACCGTTAGCTATGACGATAGCTGGTATGTTGATGCCGCAAAAGCAAACGGCGGCTGGTCGCTTGAGCAGATTGATCCGCTTAACCCGTGTGCAGGGGCAAACAATTGGCGCGCCGCAGCTACTGCCGATGGCGGTACTCCGGGCTTGCAGAACAGCAACTACGCAGCAAACCCGGATGCCGCTGCTCCGCTGCTTCTGCGTGTTTCGGTTTTTACTGCCGATAGTATTCGCCTGTTCTTCTCAGAACCGCTCGACAGTATCAGTGCCGGTGATCCGCAGCGGTACAGCATCAGCAGCGGAATCGGTACGCCATTCAGCGTACATCCCGTAGCGCCCGATTTCAGCCGGGTTGATCTTAAACTCAGTTCATTGCTTGTGCCGGGCGTGACGTATACAGCAACTGTTAGTTCACAACTAACCGATTGTGTTGGAAATGCGGTAAGCAACTCAACAGCACAATTTGCATTGCCCGAACCGGTTGCCGCAAACGATCTTGTTATCAATGAAATTCTGCCCGATCCGTTCGACGGAGGAGTTGACTTTGTTGAACTCTACAACCGTTCGCAAAAAGTAATTGATCTCGGCTCACTTGTGCTCTGCACGCAGGATACAGTGGCTAACATCCTCGAAGAAATTAGTGTTATTGCACCCGACGGCTTCCTGCTTTTCCCCGGGCAATATATAGTACTCAGCGAAGACGGAAATGCGGTTGCAGCACAATATCCGGCATCCGTAAACCGCGATCAGTTGCTGGATATGGATAATATTCCATCCATGAATATTGATGGTGATATTGTCATAATTGCTGATACCGGTTTCCGCATTATTGATCGGTTGGTGTATTCGTCAGACTGGCATTATCCGCTGCTCGATGAAACCAAAGGAGTTACACTTGAGCGTATCGATACTGAGCGTTTAACGCAAGATGCTACCAACTGGCATTCGGCAGCACAAACATCAGGCTTTGGAACGCCAACGCAGAAAAACTCGCAGTACAGCGCAGCACCGGCCGATGATGGAGCAGTAACATTAGGCAACACGATTTTCTCGCCCGATAACAACGGATTTGAGGATGTGCTCAACATCACATATATGTTTGATCGCCCGGGATATGTTGCCAGCATTACCATTTACGATGAGCGTGGCCGTTTGGTGCGTACACTGATCCGCAGTGAACTGTTGGGAACAGAAGGTGGCACATATTCGTGGGATGGAGTAATGGACGACCGTTCAAAAGCGCGCGCAGGAGTTTATGTCGTTTACTTTGAAGCGTTCAATCCGAACGGCGATGTTAAACGCTATAAAAAAGCCTGTGTTTTAGCAGAGCAGCTGTAATTCTGTTTCTGATAATTCCCCGCTGCAAAACCTCATTTCATCACATTAAGAGGGTTGCTTGTCGGAAATGACACTGGTAGCCGGTGCAAAATGTTAACTTCGCGCCGACTCAAAAATAGTTGCATGGAATTTCAGAACCTTCTTACAGCAAGTGCAGATGGTATTTTCACCATCACCATCAATCGCCCCGATAAACTTAACGCGCTCAATCAGGCAACGCTGGGAGAGCTTCAAACGGCCATTCAGGCGGCAAAAGCAGATGCTGCTGTAAAGGGCATCATTATAACCGGTGCCGGTCCTAAAGCATTTGTTGCCGGAGCAGACATTTCAGAGTTCACCGATCTTGATGCACCGTCGGGAACAATATTTGCCGCAGCCGGCCATACCATTTACAAAGAAATAGAGTTGTGCCCGAAGCCGGTTATTGCTGCGGTAAATGGCTTTGCACTTGGCGGAGGCTGTGAACTTGCGATAGCTTGTCATATCCGCGTTGCTGCCGAAAATGCAAAGTTCGGTCAGCCCGAAGTAAATCTCGGCTTAATTCCGGGCTATGCCGGAACGCAGCGTCTGGTTCAGCTCATCGGTAAAGGAAAAGCACTGGAATTGCTCATGACGGCTGACCTGATTGATGCAAACGAAGCACATCGCCTCGGTCTGGTAAACCATGTAGTTGCTGCCGATCAGTTAATAAGCAAAGCCAGCGAAATACTCCAAAAGATATTTACCAAAGCACCCATTGCCATTGCAGAAATTATTCGCTGTGTAGATGCACATTACACGGATGGCGTAGATGGTTTCCGCTTTGAACAGGAAGCCTTCGGACGCTGTTGCGATACCGCTGATTTCCGCGAAGGTGCAGGCGCCTTTCTGGAGAAACGTAAAGCTGTTTTTACAGGGAAATAATCACGCTTATAAAATTAAAGCGGGCATCTCCACGTTGGATTTGCCCGCTTTTGACTATATGCTCGTTTGCAACCGACGGTAAATTCACCAGAAGCAACCGCCAGTCGTTTTCCCCCTGCACACAGAGCATACAGAATCTTTGAGTCTGCCGGTTTCATCACATTTCAGATCAATACAGAAAATAATTTTCCCAGTGGCAACGAAAAAATATCGCGGCCATTTAGAGGAAGAGAAAAATACTTGCTGAAAAAGATTGTTGACAGATAAAATCCGGCAGCTTATTATACCAATGAGAGCATCTGCATAAATACAGTTTGCATATCGCGACTTTTGAGTTTTTGTACTTACGTTTTCAATACCGAAGTATTGAATAATTATGACAGCACAAACCTCGGCTTAACGAATAATTCCCGCAATTAGATTTACTAAAAAAATAAGGTGTCTAAATGGATATAAATATCTGTAAAGCCTTATTTTATTAGCTTTGTACGGCAATAAATATTAGTTTTCAGATATGAAAAACGACCCGCTTTGGCACCTTGTACAATCGCTTTCGCAGAGTGAAAAACGGCAGCTTGTAATTGAATCTGATGACAAAAAGTTGAAGCCCGCTTACATGTTACTCTATAAGTGGTATCTGAAACAACCCACACCAGAGTCGCCCACGGGTGCAGTATTAAAGAAGTTGAAATTAACTCCGGCAACGCTTGCCGTGCAAAAGAACTATCTCTCCGGAAAGATCACCGATCTGATGGCCCGCAATGCCGGCAATAGTTCTGATGCTATGCAGGTGCGGAATCTGGCCGCACAAGCAGAAGCCTTGTTTCAACGAGGCTTACGAGATCATGCCAAGCGAACCCTTCGGCGGGCATTTCAGATTGCTGAGTATGCAGAGTTATTTATTCAGCAACTCGAACTCATTGATCTTATTGAAACTAATTCAATTACGTATGCTGACTTTCAAGAAAGCGCGCAATACACACCGCGAAAAACCGAACTGCTGAAAATAATTGAAAACGAATACAATTGCCATAAACTATCATTAAGTGTTATTTCGCTGGGCATGAGTATGGACTTTGCCCGTTCTCCGGCAGAAAAGAAAAGATTAAAGGACGCGGCTTCAGATCCACTGATGTATGGCGATGAAAAAACAAAAAGCTTCAAAGCAAGGCATCACCTTTCTCACGCCAGAATTCAGTTTTACAATATGTCGCAAGACACAAAGTCGATGTTAAAACTTTGTGCGGATCATTTCAACTTTTTTGATTCGAATAAACAGGAAGCGGGAAGAGATGCAAATTATTTTCTTGCGATGACATACAGTGCATTGTCAAACATAATACAACTAGGCAGTAAAGAAATTGTAAAAGACTCGCTGAAACGTTGGGAAAGATTACCCATTGAATACAAAGAAATTATGACCCCGTTTCTTACACAGCAATACAATTTCTATAACGCAGAGCTCATGATGCGTATGCACATGCTTAATGCACGTCCTGAAATGCTCATAAAAGATGTACCGAAAATTCAGGCACTGATGCAGGTAGATCACTACTATCAGCAGGCATACATTAACGGTATGCGGTTTTATGAGGCAATGGCATACTACACCGCAGCACGACATAAAGATGCACTAAAGAGTTTGCTGGATGATCTGAGAGATGAATCTGTAGCAAACAGAAGATACCGTTTTGTGTTGCGCAGCATGCTGCTTCGGCTCATTATCCACTGCGATCAGCAGCATGATGATATTACAGAGGAACTTGCACATCAGCTCGATCGGTTTGTAAAGAAAAATAATGCACAACCTTTTGCAGATGGATTACTGGCCACCTTCTTTAAAAACTGGGCAGCCTCCAGCCAGGCGGGACGAAAAAAACTCTGCTCCGAAATGGCTGAAAAACTAACCGCCCGATATGCTCAGCAGCACGACTGGCAGTTTGCAATTAATAACCGGTTTTGTATTGCATGGATGATTGCAAACAGCAAACAAATTTCCTTTGGAAAAGCACTTTCCGTATGCAACAGCCAATTCTTTGAGCTT
>CALRTD020000388.1:0-4856 GCA_943371015.1 Synechococcus sp. UW140
CTAATTAAAGACTAAATCGTTTATACTAAACAATTAGTAGTAAACTTCCGTCTTTACAGCATTTTATTTACACATTTATTGCCTTTTTTCGGCTTCACTTTTATAACTTGTACCAGATTAAATCAAGGCAAACGATTTTATCGTAAACACATGGCAAAAAAACTCACTCTCTCGATCTTAGCAATACTTGTTTTTGCTTGGGGAACATCACTTCGTGCACAAGAACAAAAACAAGCCACCGGAGGTGCTCTGGTTGGTTTTGAAGAAAACCGGGGGCAAATGCTCAGCGATAAAAATGAACCGGTTCCTGATGTGTTTTTTAAAGCGCATGTAAAAGGAATGAACGTTTATCTGACCAAAACGGGAATCACGTACGTGCTTATTCACAACGATCATGAGCACACTTCTCATGAACCCGGTCAGGTTCATCATGAAGAACGCATCGAATTTGCACGGATTGATATGCAGCTCATCGATGCTTCAATCAGCCGCAGCCAGATTCGTTTTGAGCAACCTCTTCCGGGTTTCTACAACTACTATTTGCACCACTGTCCGCAAGGCATTACCAATGTTCAGCGCTATGCGAATGTAATTGTAAAAGATATTTACCCCGGTATCGACTGGCTTTGGCATGCTGATGAAGCTACAGGCTTGAAATACGATTTTGTGGTGCATCCCGGCGCATCGCCTGATGCCATTAAAATGGTGTACAAATGGGCTGATGTAATTGCTGAAAACTCGGGCAGCAGCGTTTTACTTAAAACTCCGCTCGGTGAACTGCGCGAAGGTGTAATCAGCAGTTTCAGCAACAACCAGCCGGTAAGCAGCAGCTTTGCGGTTAACGGCAACGAAGTACGCATCAGCACAAGCGGCTGGGATAAAAAGCACGATCTCATTATTGACCCGCCGCTGGCGTTGATGTGGGGAACCTATATTGGTGGCGACTCTTGGGAAAAGGTCACAGATATTGACCATGATATTGATGCATCAGGAAACAGTTTCATCGCCTGCAATACACTTTCATCATCATTCCCAACTGTTAACCCCGGCGGCGGAGCTTATTTTCAGGGAACAACAGCCGGGCCTAATTTTAATATTCAGGGCAAAGGCGGAGATGTGGGCATCATGAAGTTCAGCAACACAGGAGTGATGTTATGGTCAACTTACTACGGCGGCAGCGCCGATGATAACGGAAACGGAATTCGCTGTGATGCTGCCGGAAACATTTATGTTACGGGCAATACTGAATCAACCAATTTTCCGGTTCTTAATCTGGCCGGTGCATTTAACCAAGGCTTTCAGGGGGCTTCAGATGCGTTTTTGCTGAAATTCGACAACAACGGTGTTCGTCTTTGGGCTACTTACATTGGAGGTGGTTGGGATGATGTTGCGTATGGCATTGAAGTAGATCCGTCGAACAATGTTTTGCTGACCGGACAAACAGCATCGTCAAATTTCCCTTTGTTGAGCGCCGGAGTTGCTTTTTATCAGGCAGCCCTGAGCGGCAGCAGTGATCTGTTTGTTATCCGTTTCGATGCGGCCGGGGCACAAACCTGGGGCACTTTTGCCGGTGGCAGTCAGGCTGAATTGGGGAACTTCATTATTTGCGACAATGCCGGAAAAATCTATATCACCGGTTCATCAACAGGAAGCGGATTTCCGACTGTTGATCCGGGCGGCGGAGCCTTCTATGAAGCTACTTATCAAGGAACAGGCCCAAATTCATTGCCTTACCGAAACGATTTGGGAGATGCTGTAATTATGCGCTTTGCCAATACAGGAGCGCTTGAATGGTCAACTTATTATGGCGGTACTGATGCCGATGCAGGGCGCTGCATCGCCATTAACAACAATGGCGATATTTATGTTACCGGCGATACACGTTCAGGTGGAACATTCCCGGTTCAAAACGGCGGCGGTTCATCTTATAATCAGGCACCCGGTGGTAACTGTGATGCATTTTACCTGCGCTTTAATGCACAATGCCAGCGCACATGGGGCACCTGGTTTGGCGGATTAAACGATGAACACAGTGGTGCTATTACTGTTGATGATTGCGGAAATGTTTACGGAACAGGCCACTCTTATTCTACAACCATGCCCACGGTAAATCCGGGCAACGGTGCTTTTTTTGTTGGTAATAATCTTTCGGCTGATGATGTATATTTCGTCGGCTTCGACCAGCAAAATGCGCTTACCTGGTCAACCTACAACGGAACTACCGGCTTCGATGAAAAAGGCACATCGATAGAAATTGATCCGAGCGGAAATATTGTAGCCGTTGGCTGGTGGTGTTTTTACAGTACGAGCAATGGAGTGATGAATCCCGGAAACGGTGCTTATTACAAAACCAACATCGATGCCGATGATTTTTTCATCATGAAATTAGAAGGAGC
The DNA here is from genome assembly GCA_943371015.1 of Synechococcus sp. UW140. Taxonomy (GTDB): domain Bacteria; phylum Bacteroidota; class Bacteroidia; order Palsa-965; family Palsa-965. Next base: position 2,397 of record CALRTD020000388.1, read on the forward strand.
CGGATCAGGCACTACAACAGCCAGTGTAAGCGGTACCAATAACCAGTGTAACGGAAACTGTACAGGAACAGCAACAGCAACTGTATCGGGTTCGTGCCAGCCGCCATTTACCTACTTGTGGCTGCCCGGCGGAGATACAACTGCTACAATTAACGGACTTTGCGCCGGTTCCTATTCTGTCATTGTAACCGACGGCGCAGGTGTTAGTGATACGGCAGTGATTGTAATTACACAACCGCCGCCATCATCGCCCGGAATTACCGGAAACTTAACCATTGAAATCGGAGATACCACAACACTGACTGCAACAGGCGGCGGAACCTACCTCTGGAGCACCGGCGAAACTACTGCAGCCATAACAGTTGCTCCAACTGAAACAACTACATATTCAGTTATTGTAAACGATCCGAACGGATGTCCTGATACACTGAGCGTAACTGTAATTGCAGAACTCAGTTGCGCAAAAGCGGTTGACGAAATAATTATTCCGAATGTATTTACACCCAACGGCGACGGCATCAATGATGTTTTTGAAGTAGGATTTGATCCCGACTGTATTATTGGACTTCAGATTGATGTTTGGGATCGCTGGGGCTGGCAAGTACACTACGGAGCCCAGATGGTTACAAGCTGGGACGGACGTTACCGCAATGATGTAAATAAATTTGTGACAGACGGGGTTTATTACTACCTCATCAGAGGCAATACACTTACCGGCGAGTTTTTCGAGAAAAGCGGATTTGTACACGTAGTCACTCCCAAGTAGGCACAGCCATACAACTCTGGCACGATTCTTTCTTTTATAATCCCCGGTTACACAAACCGGGGATTATGCTGTTTAGCTGAAACTCGTTACATTTGACTACTAGAACTCCAACACCTAATGCTTCATTTCATGAATATTCGTTACGTATTTGCGCTGCTGTTGTGTACAGCTCTTTTCACACAACTAACAGCACAACCAGGCAAACCCGGAGCTGCAAAACCGGGAACTGAAAAAAAAGTGTACACCGGATTATCTGCTGCCGGCGATGAAAAACGCGACAAGGGTGATTTCAACGGAGCACTTGCTGCTTACGGCCCGGAAATCGCGAAGATTGATGCAGAAGTACGTAGCCTTGTAAAGTTGCGTCAGGATTATGTTAAGATGAGCGAGTACGATAAAGCGCTCCAGGATCAGTCGCAAATTACAGCACCTAAAACCGACTGGGCGAAGCTTTACTACGGCCGTGCAATGTCCAACATTGGATTAGGCAAAAAAGCTGATGCCAAGCCCGACCTTGACATTGCCATTGCGCTAGATCCCTCAATGGCCGATGCTTATTTTCAGCGCGGAATGATCAACAATTCGCCTGAGAACAAAGACAATGCCTGCATGGATATCAGCAAGGCCGCATCACTCGGACATGAAAAAGCCAAAGCTGCATTCGATGATAACTTCTGCTGGAATCAGGCTGCAACACACGTAAAAAACGGAGAGTCAAGCCTTCGCATGAAGAAGTACGAAGAGGCGCTCAAAGAATTTGAAATTGCCGTAGCTCTTGCACCCGATTCAGGCCGCTTCCTTACACGCCGCGGACAAGCACACCTGGGTCTCGGACACAAAACACAGGCACTCGAAGACTTCAACAAAGCTGCTCTTATCTCACCGAAATCTGCCGAACCATTTATGCAACTTGGTATTTACTATTTCGGTCTCGACAACCACGATAAAGCCTTCGATTATTTCACCAGCGCCATCAACAACGATCCTCGCAACTACGAAGCCTATCTTTATCGTGCACAATGCTGCGAGCGCCGTAACCAGCTCACATCAGCCAATTACGATTATGGCATGGCAATTTCACTTCGCCCTGATGATCCGGAAGCCTACTACCGCCGCGGTATGAATGAGCGTGAAATGAAAGACATGATGAATGCCTGCAAAGATTTCCGCCGTGCCGCTTCAATGGGCCACGCAGATGCTTCAGAATATTTGAAAGAGTGTAAGTAAACTGTAATCACGGTTTACATTGAAAATACGGTCCCCGCTTCCCGCAGTTAATGCGTGAGGCGGGGACAATCTTTTTTATGCGATATTTGCATTCACACACTGCCATGTATGAAAGCCTTGCAGCTGATCAGGTTGCTGAGTCCCAAGGAACGTGATGAATTTACCCATCATCTTCGTTTTCTGAAAAACGAACGCACCGGACTTGCCTTTACTTTTCTGTCGAAAAGCCGCGATGAACCGGGGCCGGATCTGCATGAAAAATTGTACAAACACCTGTTCGGAAAAGTCTGGACCAAGAAAGATGATTATCTGCTGCGCAACGAGCTCCGGCTGCTGAGCAAGCAGCTTGAACTATTTATGGCCAGAAAGCTTTTTGATCTTTCCGATCAGAAATATGAAAACGAGGCCAATTACCTTTACTTATGCTCGCTGCTTGAGCGCGAATCATGGGAATTATTTGATCGCGA
>CALRTD020000389.1:0-4834 GCA_943371015.1 Synechococcus sp. UW140
ACTTTACACTTTACACTTTACACTTTACACTTTACACTTTACACTTTACACTTTACACTTTACACTTTACACTTTACACTTTACACTTTACACTCAACACTCTAAAAAAAACTCTTTGGCATGCTGAGCAAAGCGAAGCAAAACAAAGCCTCTACTTCGCCTCAAAGCGTAAAAGCCTATTCCTGTTAGTCACTGCCTTATGTTCTGCAGCCGGATCGATTCTCACAAAGTGCCTGACAAATTCCTCGCGCATTACCGGAGTAGCTGTAGTCTCATCGTTCCGGTTGCCGCGGATAAAACGTAAGGTAACCGGCTGTCCTTCTTCGGGACTGTACACCGGACGCATTGCATAATCGAAATTATCAATATTAACGATTACGCCGTTGATGCTGAGAATGCGGTCGCCTGAGCGTAAACCGAAAAGGTTATCGGCAAAAGCTGTGCGCACGTAAAATGCGTCGTTACTTTCGGTATAAAAAAGTGTAAATGTTCCGAAACTGAGTACCGAATCTATTGCATCGGGAGCATAGGCCCAGCCGATTGATTCGAGCGATGCTACCAGCGGAAGTTCTTTGCAGTTGAATACATAGTTATTAAAAAAGGGTTGTACATCGGCCCCGCTGTTTTCGGTAATCCGTTTTGCCAATGCATGATTATCGCCGCCCGGATTTTGATTGAACAGCGAAAGAAAAACAGGCTGCAATCCATCAGCTTTGTTTTTACCCGAGTTAAGCAGTTCAATATCGAGCAGGAAAACGGTAACCAATGCCCGCGCCCGCAGTGCCGATGCCTGATCGGGATAAGCAAGTGCGCGTGCCAATGCTTTTTGATCGGAGAATGCAATTTTGGGAGCTGCATCGGCTACTGAAATTGCGTTGCGCAGTCGTTCCATAAAGGCTTCTTCACTCATCACCGAATCGCGAACAGCGCCCAGTAAATTCAGGTAGGCAGTCATTCCGTTTCCGAACCACCACATCTCAGGTACAAGCGCAGGCTCACCAAAAAGCTGATCGGAGTTGAGTGATGCTGTAGCCGAAAAAGAAGGCAGCATTCGGAACAAACTTCCTTCCGACTGCTGCACGATCATTTGTGCAATTTCGTTTTCATCTTGCAAGTCGGGCAAACAGTAATAACCGCTGCCCACATGCTCTGCCCCGCTCCAATGCATTTCGTTGTTTCCGGCCTCATCAAAACGATACATAAGAATAATTGAAAACGGTGCCGAACCTGCGGTGAGTTGCTGCAAGGCACTTAACTGTGCCGAGAATATGCGGCGGATGATTCGTGCGCGGCCTTCGTATTTTGATCCGCTTACTGCAATGTGCAAATTGATATGACCATAAACCGTATTCAACGTATCGGGCGTTCCGTAAAGTACAGGATGATCAATCAGATGTGCATAGCCGGAACTGAAAAACTTATCGCGGCTTTGTGTTTCGCTGTGGCACGCTAATGCCGATGTGGCAAAAAGTTTGGGCGAATGCAGGATGGTAAGCCGGTACGCTGCCTGTGATGCATTACTGAAACGCCCGATCATGAATGCGGGCTGCAGCATAAACTCTGATCCGGCTTCAAACCGTGATGCTGCTGCCTGCGGAAAAGGCTGATTCCCTGTTGCTGTTTGCTCCTGATCAAAAACATCATCAACCCAATACTCAATGCGCCGCAAACTATGCCCTTTTCGGAGATGAAACCGAAAACCGTTTGCCCGGCGGGTGACGCGCACGCGCGAACCGCGATCGTCGGTGGCGTAAACTTCATGAATAAATGATACAGCAGACAGCGATTTATAAACTCCGGGAATGGCCGAAGGAAAAGAAAAATCAAGTATACGACTTGTTACAGTCGGCGGTATCACAGTAACCTTGACCCGATCTTTCTCTTTGGTAACATTCTGTAAATCGATTGTTACGTCACAAGTATTGAAATGTGCATCAGTCTGGGAACTGAGACATAACGGGGCCAAAGCTAACAGCAACACCAGCAGGAGATTGGTGGTCTGTTGGTTCATGGGCATTCAAAAATAAGAAAATCGGAACAACATCAACCTGATTTTCAATTATTATCACAACAAATACACACAACCTTTCAACATGAATTGATAGATAATTAAAAAACGCATCATGGTAAACCATGATGCGTGTAAATTGATTGTGACGATAACGTTAGCCATTATTCATCAACTTCCAAAGTTCGTCTTTAAGCGTTTGAAGGTTTTTCTGGCTTTGCGAGGAGAAAATGACAAACGGAATGCGGTGCTTTTTGCGGAGCTGTTTTTCAAGATCTTTTTTCACTGCTTCAAAAAGTTCATCATCCAGCAAATCGGCTTTTGAAATACCGAGCAAACGTTTCTTGTCAAGTAATTCGGGATTGTATTGCTCAAGTTCGTTGAGTAATACTTCATAATCTTTAACAATATCATTGCTGTCGGCGGGAACAAGAAACAGCAGCATGGCATTTCGTTCGATATGCCGCAGGAAGCGAACACCGAGTCCGCGGCCTTCGTGCGCTCCTTCAATAATTCCGGGAATATCGGCCATTACAAACGAGCGATGGTCGCGGTAAGCAACAACGCCGAGGTTAGGCACGAGTGTGGTAAACGGATAATCGGCTATTTCGGGCTTTGCAGCACTCACCACCGAGAGCAGTGTAGATTTACCGGCATTGGGGAAACCTACGAGTCCGACATCGGCAAGGAGTTTCAGCTCCAGAATCTTCCACTCTTCGCGGCCGGGTTCGCCGGGTTGCGCAAAGCGCGGAGTTTGACGAGTGGCCGTTGCAAAATGCTGATTGCCTAATCCTCCGCGGCCGCCGGGAACAATAATGCGTTCTTCGTCGTGCTCGGTAATTTCAAACAGTATCTCTTCGGTTTCAGCATCGCGGGCTACAGTGCCGAGCGGTACTTCAATCACTTCATCGCGACCATCGGCACCGGTCATGTTCTGCCGGCTGCCCGATTCGCCATCCTGAGCAATAACATGCTTGCGGTATTTCAAATGCAGCAAAGTCCAGAGCTGTTTGTTACCGCGCACAATTACGTGTCCGCCCCGGCCGCCGTCGCCGCCGTCGGGTCCGCCTTTTGCAGTTTGAGCGGTGCGTAGCAGGTGAACAGAGCCGCCGCCACCTTTTCCTGAGTGACAGCAGATTTTAACGTAATCAATGAAATTGGAATCAGACATGGGGCAAAAGTAATGATGAATTGTGAATGTTTAGTGATGAATGTTTCTTGAGCTAACGGTTGGGAGTGATGAGTGGAGAGTGTAAAGTGTAGAACGATGTTGTTTGTGAAGGGCTTCGCTCCGCTCAGGCTTTTCCTTACCTCGCTGCGCTCAGTATCTCTTCATCTTCGCTTTGCTCAGGTTTTTCTTTGTTTTGCTGCAAATGCAAAAGCGGCTGTCAAGGTCTTGACAGCCGCTTTTGATGTGTATGCTGAGATTACTTTTTCTTTCCTTTTGCTTTGGCAGCCGGGCGCTTGTTTACTTTCTTCGCAACCGGCTTAGCAGCTTTCTTCGCTACCGGCTTGGCTACTTTCTTCGCGGCTTTTTTAGCTGCGGGTTTGGTAGTTTTCTTGGCTACTGGCTTAGCTACTTTCTTCGCGGCTTTTTTTGCTGCGGGTTTGATAGTTTTCTTGGCTACTGGCTTAGCTACTTTCTTCGCGGCTTTTTTAACTGCTGGTTTTGTAGCTTTTTTGGCTACTGGCTTGGCTACTTTCTTCGCGGCTTTTTTTGCTGCGGGTTTGGTAGCTTTCTTGGCTACCGGCTTGGCTACTTTCTTCGCGGCTTTCTTCGCTGCGGGTTTAGTAGTTTTCTTGGCTGCAGGTTTGGCTTTTACTGTAGCTTTTTTCGCGGCTTTCTTGGCTGCGGGTTTCTCTGCTTTTTCTGCTGCCGGTTTTTCAGTTTTTGCAGCGGCCTTCTTCGTTGCAGGTTTTGCGGTTTTCTTAGCCGGTGTTGATTTTTTTGCGGCAGGAGCTTTTACATCTTCGGCTGCTACAGATACAGCAACTTCTTTACGGCCAATTCCGTCGATCAGCAAGCAGAGATCATCAAAAACCTGATCAATGGCATTCATGCCATCAACACCAGTGTACTGGCCGCGGCTTTTGTAAACACCGATCACCGGCGAAGTTTCTTCGTGATATACATTGAGGCGATTGCCAACTATTGCCGGATCCTGATCATCGGCACGGCCCGAGAGTTCGGCGCGCTTTACAATGCGGCGCACAAGTTCTTCCGAATCCTCGACTTCAAGTGCAATCACACTGTCGAGCTTTGTACCGCGACGTTCAAGCATGGCATCAAGCATCGGAACCTGTGCCGTATTGCGCGGGAAACCATCGAAAATAAATCCGTCGGCTTCAGGATGCTTATTCATTTCATTTTCGAGTACACCCGCCACTAATTCATCGGGCACCAGCAATCCCTGATTGATGTACTCCTGTGCCTGAACGCCGAGCGGTGTACCCGCCTTTCGTTCTGCACGCAGAATATCGCCGGTAGAAAGATGAACCAGATTGTATTTGGCAGAAAGTTTTTCTGACTGAGTGCCTTTACCTGCACCGGGGGGGCCGAAAATGATTATGTTGCGCATATTGTCTTGATGATAGAGCGCTAAGTTCGTGTTTTTAAGGCTTGCAAGAGTAGCACAGATTTATTTTTTTGTGCGTAGTGGCTAAGTACAGTGCTGCACCATCCGGCAGGATGTCGTTACTATGCTTTTTGCTGCGACATCCGCCGGATGTTGTTACTATGCTTTTTGTTGCGACATCCGGCGGGATGTTGTTACTATGCTTTTGGTTGCGACATCCGCCGGATGTTGTTACTATGCTTTTTGTTGC
>CALRTD020000390.1:0-4831 GCA_943371015.1 Synechococcus sp. UW140
GCGCTGGGCTGCAATACTTCATGATATTGCAAAGCCCGCTACAAAACGCTTTGAACCCGGTCACGGCTGGACATTTCACGGACACGAAGACCGCGGTGCGCGCATGGTGCCCGGTATTTTTGCAGCGCTCAAACTTCCGCTCAACGACCGCATGAAGTTTGTGCAGAAACTTGTACTGCTGCACCTGCGTCCGATTGTGCTTTCGAAAACAGATATTACCGATTCGGCAATAAGACGTTTGCTGTTTGAAGCCGGCGATGATATTGATGCACTCATGCAGCTTTGCGAAAGCGATATTACCTCGAAGCAGGAAGAACGTGTAAAACGTTACTTGCGCAACTTCGAACTGGTACGCGAAAAACTGAAAGAGCTTGAAGAGCGCGATCGTTTGCGCAACTGGCAGCCACCGGTTAGCGGAGAAGACATCATGAAAGCATTCAACATTGGGCCTTGCCGCGAAGTAGGTGTTATCAAAACAGCTATCCGCGAAGCAATTCTCGACGGCATTATTCCGAACGAACGCCCGCAGGCGTGGGTGTTTATGCTGGAACAGGGCAGAGCAGCGGGACTTACAGCAATTCCTGAAGCCGCAACACCCTGGCCGATGGACGAAAAGCCGGTTGACGGGGAAACAGAAAAGTAAGCGCGGCTATGAAAATTCCCAGCAACCGCATTGATGATATTGCACGATGGTTCCGCACGCAGCTGGCCGACCGGTATGAGCGCGATGAAATCGACCGCATGGCTGAGTATTGCCTCGAAGCATTTGCCGGTTACACCCGAAATGATTTGCTGCTGCGCCCCGAAAGCCGTGTAACAGAATCCGAACTGCTGAAACTGCATTTTGCTGCAAAAGATTTGAAGCGCGGGCGGCCGTTGCAATACATTCTTGGAAAAGCCTGGTTTTTCGGACTTACCTTACAAGTTACGCCCGATGTACTGATTCCGCGCCCCGAAACCGAAGAGTTGGTGCAGTTAATTATTGACGAACAAAAGCATACTGCCGGAAGCTTTTCTATTCTCGATATTGGTACCGGAAGCGGCTGCATTGCCATTGCGCTCAAAAGTAAATTGCCGCGTTGCCACGTTTATGCGCTCGATGTTTCGGCTGGAGCGTTGAAAGTTGCAGCAGCAAATGCAGAAACCTGCAGCACCGAAATTCAGTTTATTGAGGCTGATATTCTTGACGAATCAACACACGAAAAACTGCCGCGCTGTCAGGTCATTGTTAGCAATCCGCCGTATGTGCTTGAGTCGGAAAAAGCAGCAATGGCCGAGCATGTAGTAGAACACGAGCCACATACTGCTTTGTTTGTACCCGATACCGATCAGCTGAAATTTTATCGCATTATCGGAAAATTGGCACTTGAAAAACTGAAACCGGGAGGAACACTTTATCTCGAAATAAACGAAGCGCTGGGACTTGAAACCTGCATCCTGATGCAGAATATTGGTTTTAAAAATGTGCAGTTGAAAAAAGACATGCAGGGTAAAGATCGCATGGTTACTGCGTCAATGCAACCGGTTGGACGTTAATTGTTACCGGATTTCTTCAATGTGTTTGATAATTTCTTCGTCTAGAATATCTTTTTCTTCGTTGTAGAATCCATTGTGTTTCCAGTGTACCCGATTATTTCGATCAACAATCACCAGTACCGGAATACTGTTTACCGCTAATTGCCGGGCCAGTTGCTGATTTTTGTCGAGAGCGGCAAACAGCGTGCTGTTTTGCTCTAAAAAAGTAGCACGTGCATCATCTTCTGTTTCGTTGCCGGTATTCATGGCAATAATTGCCACATCGGTTGTTGATTTGTATTTATTCTGCACGCGGCTGAGTACTGAAAACTGTCGCAAACAAGCCGAACAATTGCTTTGCCAGAATTCGATGACTAATATTTTGTTGTTCAGCTCTAATTGCTTTCCCTTGCTGCTGAGCGATGAAATTGCAGGCGGGAGAATAAGAACTTGTTTGTTGTCTTCAACAGAACTGGAGAGCAGCCAGTGCGGTATCATCAGTAAAAGAATAGCAGTACTGATAAGCAGGTAAGCCAACAGGATAATCCATTTCCAAAACAAAAAGCGTGTTTTATAAACTCCGTAACCAGTAATGTAACCAATCACAATTCCCAAACCGAGAATGGGCATCGTAATGCTGAACATATCTGTATTTACCATTACAATCAGAATGGTAAGCAATAAAGGCAGGATGAGAAATGCGGCTAATGAAGAGAAACGATTGAAGAAATAACCAGCCGGTAGTACACAAACCGATGCAACGGCATAAGTCACAAAATGATCGCGAAAAAAAAAGGAGAACCCAACAAGTACGCAGTACAGAACACCGGATATTGCCGGAATCAGGACTTCTTTCATGCAGGTTTAGAAATCACAATTACCGCGGCAACGGTAAATCCACATGCTTCCGCAACCGAATACAAACTGATTGCAACTGCTGGTTTTGCAATACATATTTATCGGACACCAATCAGAGGTGGTGTTGCATTCGCAATCGCCGGAGTTGGGATTGGAATAAGGACCCGGATCGAGAAAATCATCGGGTGTATTTACAATGTTGGCGAGGGTTTGCTCATCAAAATATTGAAGAGCAAGAGCAACCCAGTTTGGATGAAAGTTTATTTGAAATGAAATTGTACTTGCTGAATTTTCAACCCACAAATCGGTGTTGATCTGATCACGAAGTGTGATGAGTACGTTCTTTTGATTTTCGGTGAAGCTACCGGTAAGCAATGTAGTATTGATTTTATCCAACCAGATTGCAGCTTTTTCTGCTGCGGTCTTGGTATTGAAAATCTGACGTTGCTGCTCTGAGTTCAGACCGATCAATGCCATACGTTCAGCATGACCATCGATACCGTTGCGTGACTGGCTGTAAGTTTGCGTGGTTCCTGCTCCTTGTGAAGTGAGTGTTTCTTCTTTGGAACAGTTAATCCCGAATGTGACTGATGCTGCTATAACAGCAATCCAGAGATATTTTCCTGCAAATTTCATGGCTCAGATGTATTTGAACCTGAAATGTACAACATGTTTCATACAAAAACCAAGTTAAAGCCATTTTAATTTTAATGTATTCCTCCCGAATTTCTCTGAAATTACTGCTTTACGGTTTTTGTGTCTGAATATCCGTATTTAAAATACTATTAATCAGGTATTTAGGTGTGTCGATTTACATGAATTTTACTCAAATCATTGATTATCGGTATTTCTTTTCGGGATGAAATAAAACAATTATTTACCTGAAATTTCGAGGGCATTTTTGAGGTCATTGATGACATCATCAGGATGCTCGAGTCCGGCTGATATGCGGATTAACCCGGGAGTAATTCCAGTGCTGCTTCGTTCGGCTTCTGTAAGTTTTGCATGTGTTGTGGATGCCGGATGTGTAGCTGTGGTGCGTGTATCGCCGAGATTTGCGGTGCGTGAGCAAAGCTGTAGTGCGTCCAGAAACTTACGGCCGCGTTCCAGTCCGCCGGCAATTTCAAATGTAACTACACCGCCGCCGGCGCGCATTTGTTTTTGCGCCAGTGCATATTGCGGATGCGATTGCAGGAACGGATAACTTGTATGCATCACTGCAGGGTGCGATTCAAGAAACTGTGCAAGCTGCAACGCATTGGCCGAATGCCGTTCCATGCGCACAAAAAGTGTTTCGAGACTTTTGCTGAGTACCCAGGCATTGAAGGGCGAAAGAGCCGGTCCGGTACTGCGGCAAAACAGATAGACTTCGCGGATCAGTTCTTTGCGGCCCAGCACCAAACCGCCCAGCACCCGGCCTTGTCCGTCGATAAACTTGGTAGCCGAATGTGTTACCAGATCCGCCCCGTAGTCGGCCGGGCGCTGCAAGGCCGGCGTGGCAAAGCAGTTGTCGATGTTTAAGAGAATATTGTGCTGCTTTGCCACCTTTCCGAGCCATTCGAGATCTAACAGGCCGAGGCCGGGATTAGTGGGCGTTTCGGCATAAATCATTTTTGTTTCCGGACGAATCAGCGCTTCCAATTCCTCGGGACGATTGACGTCGAAATACGAATGCGAAATTCCCCAGCGGCTGAGGTATTTTGTAATAACAGTATGCGTTGATCCGAAAACCGAACTGCACGAAATGAGGTGATCGCCGCTTTTGAGAAACGCCATGAACGATGCAAAAATGGCACTCATGCCCGATGCAGTTGCAAAACCAGCCTCAGTACATTCAAGCGCACACATTTTATCTACTAATTCCTGAACGTTCGGATTCGAAAAACGGCTGTAAATATTATCATCCGTTTCATCGGCAAATGCAGCGCGCATCTGTTCGGCATCATCAAATACAAAGCTTGATGTAATGAAGAGCGGCGATGAATGTTCGTTTTCGCCGGTGCGCCCGGTTTGAATGCGTACAGCGTCGGTTTCTGGCTTCATGCTATTGTTTCGTTATTGAGCTGTATTTCCCAAGTTATACTTGCCGTTTTTTCGAGTGTTTTGGCAACCGAACAATATTTATCCATCGAAAGCTCAACTGCACGGCGGGCTTTGGCGGGTTCAATTGCTCCGGTAAGTTTGTAAATAATATGTATCTGCTCAAACAGTGAAGGCTCTGCCCCCTGCTCACGATGCCCGTCGATACTGATCTGAAAATCATCAATAGGCTGTTTCTGCTTTTGCAGAATCGAAACAACATCAATAGCACTGCATCCGCCCAAAGCCATCAGCAGCGACTGCATAGGCCGCACGCCTTTGTTTTGTCCGCCAATTTCAGGCGAGCCGTCGAAATGAATCGTGTTTCCGCTGTCGTTTACAGCTTCAAAATGAAAAGGGGCGTCAATGCGTTTGAGTT
>CALRTD020000391.1:0-4826 GCA_943371015.1 Synechococcus sp. UW140
GGTGTCATTAATCCGTTAGGTCAGTAGGCTGACATTTAACCGAGCCGCCTGAGTCTGTGCAGAATGGGCTGAGGCGGCTTTATCATTTGGCTTCTCTTTTATTTTTTGTTGGCGGTTATCTTATTTTCTGTTTCGTAACTTACTATTTATCTACTATGTGCGTCAACTACAAAGTGGCCGTGCTCATTGATGCCGGATTTTTCAAATCAAGACACAAAGCAAAATACAAACGCCCGCCGTTGATTCAGGATTTACCGGGGTTTATTCAGGAATTGCTCTGCAAAGTGCAATCAAAAACCGGATCAATTGGTAAAGATGTACTCCATCGTATTTACTACTACGATTGCAGACCTTACGGTGATGTTCAGGTTCGTCCCGACGGGCAACTTATTGACTTTTCAAAACTACCATATTTCAGGCTGCCAATTCTCTGCACCAGCATTTAAGAACTTATCCTCAGCTTTCGCTGCGCTTGGGCGAACTGTCTTTTGATGGCTGGAAAATTGATCCTAAAAATGTTCCCGGGCCGCCACTACCCGATTTCAAACAAAAGTCTGTGGATATGAAAATTGGACTCGATATTGCGTGGATGGCATCCCGAAAAACAGTTGATAAATTGGTTCTTGTAGCTGCAGATGCCGATTTTTCTGAACCCATGAAATTGGCACGAAAAGAGGGGCTGCAGGTTTATCTTGAAACACTTGGACAAAGTCAGGTAAAAATGACACTGAAAGAGCAGGCTGATTTTATACTGTAACACTAAATTTCAAGCAAAGACGTTTAAGCAAAATGCAGCCTCAAGTAAAGACAATCCGATACTTACTCATTGCAGTTGGTATCTTAGCTATTGCATGTCTTTTTTCGCCATTTATTTTTCTCAAAATTGGCCCTAATGGCTACGAATACTACGGTCCAAATGTTCCTGATATATACATTTTAGGCGGGTTCATTTTCGGAAAGGATATTAGCTTTTGGGGGATTTCTTTTGCTTGGAAATTTCAATTGATTTGCATTCTTCTGTTCATCGTTTTGTCATTTTATGCAGTTAAAAAAGTTAACAGGAATCAAAACATTTCGCTGATACTGTTGACTAAGATAATTATGTTATTCTTTTTTCCGTTTTGGCTCAATCTTTATACAGATGGAGTTATCAGTAATAGTGATGGTGCAGATCTCACACTTCATTATCAGTTTGGGTATTTGATTTATATAACCATCTGCCTGATTGAAATCAGGCTGTTTATAACATATTTGAGAATCAAAAGTTATAAAGTCAATGCAAATATGAATCCTGACATTTCTTGAGCGCGTTTGGCCAAACTCAGGTAAAAATGACATTGAAAGAGCAGGCTGATTTTATACTTTAGCAGTAGTAAACTCATTCAGGAGTTAACTTCAAGCGTAACGAAATCCAATACTGAGAACATTAGACATGGAGCAGTTTCAAATTACATCAAGACCAAGACACTTACGATATGTGTTTTTTGTAGATGAAAATTATCCTTATGAAACTTTGCTTTCGATTATTCATGTCAATCAAAAAATTTGGGGAGGCAGGTACAATCCAATCGTTCCAGTTAAAGACAACATTATTACAGATCGTTGGAAAGAAATTCTGAAATACTACGATCCTGACTATGTTTTCTACTCAAAGGAAATTGACCCCGAAATAATAAAGCAACTACGCATTTTTAATCCTTGCGGTTATTACAATCTTGACGGCCAACCAAGACGAGAAGATATTTTGGGACTAAACAGTTTTTATTTTCTTTCTCAGTTTGATGCAAAGTCAAGAATTATTTTAACGACTGACACATGGAAAACAAAAAGTCCTTTGCTTTCTTACTACAAAACAAACTTTGGGCTTGAATCAAATTTACATCATCATGAAGTTGAACTCTCAAAACACTTTGACAGAAAACTAATAGGTGAAAAAGAATTTGGATTGCTTAATAAGTTTATCGCTGAACTACGCCCAATAAATCAATCGCAATTTTCAAGATGTAACTTAAACACCTCAATTCTGAGGAGTAAAAACTATACTAGAAGTTATCATTTTGAAATAGTGATAGCAAAAGACAAAACGTCTAACGCTGATTTGCTTTACTTTTGGAACAGAATGTTGTTTGAGTTACGGAACATACTTTATGTAACAGTTGAAGAATTGAACCTTCTTTGTGCGGATGAATTTTTCGGACAAGTACTTTATGATATGGATTGGGATAACATAATACTTGTTACATCGCAATCATTAACGCAGGAAGAAGTTCAGGAAATTATTGACAATAAACTGAGAAATACAAAAGTAAATAGACGGTTTGAAAATAGCAGAACAGAAAGTTTTCCTTTTGAAGTACAGGATGCTCTCGGTTTGTTTGAAAGGAATTACGGAGAAGTTCCGTCAGTGCAAACGCTGCATTCAAGAAAGGGTTTGCTTCATTTGCCAAAACTCAGTTTTACTGACAAGGTTAGTTTCTATCCGCAGGGATTGGCTTTAGATATTCATATAACCGAAATCGGTGAACATGCACAAAATGTTTTGGCTTTACCTTTCACTACCGAAACTCAATACATCGTTAAAGGAGTGAAGGGAAGAATCAACCGAAGAAGAAACATCTCTGTTATTTTACGCGAGCAGGAAAACACATCAGGCACTTTGGAAATAAATATTCCTGAGTTCAGTAATTTGCTTCGCCAGTTACTTCAAAGTCCAGTAATTGACGGGGAAACAAGAGATACGAAATATATTGATAGTGGTGCACACGATGACAGCAACAAACTTTCAGCATTTCTTAAAACATTCAATTACAAGTTTTCAACCATTGATGAATTTTTCACAGACAAATTTTGGGTTGGAATTTTTGAAGGGTTGACAAAAAGTAAAAAAGCTGTTGGTGATTCTATTCTGTTTGAAGAAATTCTTTCACAGTGCAAATCTTTATTGGCAGAAGTCAAAATGGTTGAGTTAGATGAAGCAGGAAAGATAAATGGAAAGAAAGGCGAAACATATTTGAATGAAGAAAACTTAGAGTTGGGTATAAAAAGAACTTTAAAAGAGTTGTGCGATTACAAAGTTTTTCTAAAAGGTTTTAAACTGAAATGCAGACATTGTTCATCACAGTTTTGGTATCACATTAACGAAGTGAAAGAAACTATAAACTGCAAAGGATGTCTTGAAGATTTTCCATTTCCTGTTGAGCCCAAATTCGCTTACAAGTTGAATGATTTAATAAAGAACAGTATTTTTCATGCAAGTAGTTTAAGAGATGGAAACCTGACAGTAGTGAGAACACTTGTGAGTATGTACAAGATAAGCCATCAATCATTTTATTACAGTCCTCAGTTAAATCTTTACGACAGTTATCACAGCAATAAGCCGTGTGCAGAGATTGATATTATTTGCCTTTCAGAAGGAAAACTGATAATTGGAGAAGCAAAACATACAAGCCCAGGTTTCTTTGAGAAAAATAGTAAAGGAGAAAATTCATTGGATAACCTTATTGAAGTAGCAAAAGCAATCAGACCCGACAAAATAATTTTGTCATGCTATGAAGACCACAATAATAAATTAGAAAAGGCGAAAAAATATCTTGATTGGAAATTCCGCCAATACAATTTTACCCCAGAGATTGAAACATTACCATTACATACGCCTGACTATTTTTATTTGGGAAATTACAGGTATTTCTTACATTAATTTTGGCCAACATAACTATTTGACATCGATAAGACATAAAGAAATGCTAGCGACCAACAGCATATTCGCAATATTACATACATGAACCGAACAGATTTTTTAAAAGAGCTTTGGAAATTCTGGCTAAAACCATTACTGCTATTCTTGCTCATTACTTTTTTAATTGGAATACTGATTGAATTATTCTCAGATAAAACTGCAGTAAACGTTTTGC
This sequence comes from Synechococcus sp. UW140, assembly GCA_943371015.1. Taxonomy (GTDB): domain Bacteria; phylum Bacteroidota; class Bacteroidia; order Palsa-965; family Palsa-965. The sequence continues at coordinate 3,912 of CALRTD020000391.1, forward strand.
TCGTTATCATCGTACTTATTGGAGTAATAATGCTTGCAAGTGCCCTCGTTAATATCATCCTTAAACATACCATTATACGTTTTTATGAAAGCCGATCTGACAAAACAAAGCAATTGATTGATACGGCGGGGAAAGTTGCAACTTACTGTAGTACGCTTGTTTTGGGTGCACTGCTCTATGTTTGCTGGACAAGTGATGATTTCTTGGCGTTAACTTTCACGCTGTACATTCTATACGGTGAAATCAAGAAAATTATCAGGAATAATAGCTCTTTCAGTAAATCAGCAACCAGTTAATTTCAGCAACCTACATCGGATCAACATCAGGGACTACACGCACCTTTTTAAAATCTGGATGCGCGCGCATGTTCAGTAATTCATTACTGATAATGGATTTCACTTTCACCGAATTGGCTTCGCGTTCAATTTTCAGCATAATATTTTTGAGGTACTCATCTCTGATTTTTGCAACTGCAGGAAATTCCGGGCCTAACACACGTGCACCGAAATGCGCGCGAAGCTGATCGGCCAAATGCTGTGCGGCAAGCACAAGTAAGTTCTCATCGCGGCTTTTAAGTGTGAGCCGGATAAGCCGGAAATACGGCGGATAGTGAAACTCGTGCCGCTCGTTGATTTGCTGCTGATACAAGCCAATAAAATCGTTAGCCACCACCTGCTCAATAACCGGATGCTGCGGATTGAATGTTTGGATGATTACACGTCCTTGCTTGCTGCGCCGTCCGGCACGCCCTGCCACCTGCGCCATGAGCTGAAAACTGCGCTCCCAGGCTCTGAAATCAGGGAAGTTGAGCGACTGATCAGCATGCAGAATTCCAACTAAGGAAACGTGGCCGAAATCCAAACCTTTCGTAACCATTTGCGTGCCCACCAGCATATCAATTTTACGGTTTTCGAA
>CALRTD020000392.1:0-4802 GCA_943371015.1 Synechococcus sp. UW140
AAAGAACACGATTTAGTGCTCACCGAAATCCAAACGACTTACGAAAAGAAATTCCTTGCCGAAGGCAAACCGATTACTTATGTTAGTTTTGTTTTAAGCAAAGTGCCTCACTAAAAAAATTAGTGGAAAGTGGAGGGTGAAAAGAGGAAAGCGAAAAACAACACATTTGTATTGCTCCTTTTGCTAAAGCAAAAGATGCAGAAGCATTTAGCCTAATAAATTAAAACTTAGAATTCGCATTTGAACAGTTAGAATACGTCAAACGCTTTACATGCTCCACTTTACACTTTTCACTTCAGAGGTGGAGAGTGAAAAGTGGAAAGCAAAAAACAACACATTTGTATTGCATCTTTTGCTAAAGCAGAAGATGCAGAAGCGTTTAGCCGAATAACTTAAAACTTAGAATTCGCATTTGAACAATTAGAATACGTCAAACGCTTTACACGCTCCACTTTACACTTTTCACTTCAGCGACGGTAGTGAAAGCTTAAACTTAACAGCTACAATGCGGATTGCAGCGATAAGCACAATTCCTGACATGGAGCATACCGGCTGCGGCGCGCCGAAGTAATCCATTGCCACATACAGTGAAGCTCCCGCGAGACAGGCTGTTGCATAAATTTCTTTGCGGAAAATAAGCGGAGTTTCGTTGAGCAATGTATCGCGAATTACGCCGCCGAATACTGCAGAAAACATACCGAGCATAATTGCAGCAAGCGGGTTAACGCCGGCAAGCAATGATTTCTGTACGCCGAGAATTGTGTAAAGCGAAATACCGAGCGTATCGAATATAAATAAGGTGCGGCGAAGTTTAGCAAGTGCTTTTCGAAATGCAACTGAAACCACAACGCCGAGTCCTATTGCAATTACATAATTAGCATCCCGAATCCATGCCAGCGGATGATAATCGAGCATAATATCACGCAGCGTACCGCCGCCGATAGCGGTAATAAATCCTGTAAACGAAACGCCAAACCAGTCGCGATGAATTTTCTGATCGGAAGCAGCAAGTGCACCCGACATGGCGAACATGAGTGTTCCGAAAAGATCAATAGCATAAGGAAGTGAAAACATAGCACATCAGAGCAGGCGCTGTAAAGGTAAAAATGCAAGTTTAACTGCAAGCTACTGCGGCATCATTTTTGTGCGAAAGCCAGTTCTTTTCTTGTTTCCACCGGTTACACAATTTCTTTGTTTGCCGCTGAACAGTAGCTTACTTTAGCAAACACATACATTCCGTTTATGAATAAACTTCTCCTTTGCACCGCTCTGCTTGTTTCGCAATTACTCGCGGCACAAACCATTGTTATCCGCAACACCAATATTTTGCCAATGACGCACGACACCGTGTTAATTGGTCAAACCGTAATTATTGAAAACGGAATTATCAAAAGCATTTCTAAAACACCGGAGATACCGCTTACTGCTGAGATCATTAATGCCAACGGAATGTACCTCACGCCGGGACTGATGGACATGCACGCGCATCTGGAAAATGACTTTTCTCGATATGATTATTATCGCTACAGTATGGCTTGCGGAGTTACGCTGATGCGCTCCATGCGAACTGAAGAAAAAGACATTGCCGAACGCGATAAAATTGAAAAAGGAGAAATTACCGGCCCGCATCTCTGGCTCACTGCACCGCCAATTTCAGGCGATTCGACCTGGGATCAGATAATGATTAATGTAGCGGTGAATGATGCAAAGAAAAAAGGATTTACCTGCTTGAAATATCTCGGCGGACTCGACTCACTGCAGTTTGAAAAATTAGCTGCAACCGCAAAGAGTGCCGGACTCTCCATTGCCGGTCATGCACCTCCGGGAAAACTTACGCAAGCAATAAATACCGGAATGCGCTCAATAGAACATGCTCCCGTTTTTTTCAGTCTTGCAGCAGCCGACACAGCTACTCAACGCAAAGTAATTGTTAAAATGGCAGCCGCTAATGTTGCTTTTTGTCCCAACCTGCATCACTACAATTTATTGTACAATATGTACACCAAGTACGAACGCGAAAACTTTCCCGGCCTGAGCATTGTACCTAAAAATAAATTAGCCGCCTGGGACAAAAGCCTGAATAAAACATGGAACTATTTCGACAGTGTAGGTTTTACTGCCGACAAGCAGAAACAACGCATGGGCAGTTTCAGCCGGTTGATTCCGATGATGTCGAGAAACGGTGTGCTGCTGCTTTGCAGTCCGGATGTCGGCGAATACACTGTGCCCGGCTATGCAATGGTTGAAGAGCTGATGCAGTTTATGCGTTTCGGGCTTACACCCTACGAAGCATTGAAGACAGCAACAGTAAATCCGGCCAAAGTACTTGGCGAAACAAAACGCGGCACCGTGCAGGTTGGCAACTATGCCGATCTGGTGCTGCTTGCCGAAAATCCACTGAACAATATGCGCGCTTATCAATATGCGAAATACACCATTGTTCACGGCAAAGTATATAGCACGCGGAAGCTCCGGAAAGGGAAGTATGTTCCTTGATTGGATGTAGATAAATGAAGATATAATGCATCTCAGATGCGATACATCGCATCGCGACATGGGATTAGCTGATCAAAGACAACAGATGGTAGATCAAAAACTGAAATTAGTCCTGTTTGATCACAATTAGTTTGGTAACAAAATGTTTTTCGTCTTGTCTTACTTCAGCACTGTAGCTGCCGGGCTGCAGTTGCTCAACAACCACTTTCCCCGAAGCATCCGGTAAAACCGTTTCACGGCGTACAACACGGCCCGTTAAATCGGTAAGCGTTAACTGTGCCGGCTTTGCATCGGGCAGCAGCAGCGTAATTTGGCCTGATGAAGGATTCGGATAAACCGCGGCATTCAGCCAATTGGCATCGGGCAATGAAGCCGGAAGAATGGTCACCTGTTGCATGGCGGTGTCTGTAAAACAGCCGTTCAGCACAACACCCGAAACGGTGTATGTTCCGGGACCGGGATACATATACGTAACCGGATTGCCTGCCGTTTGCCAGCCGGTGTTGTCGCCAAAGTTCCAACTGTAAGCATCGGCAAATGTGGTTTGCAAACTCAAATCGTAAGTGTAGTTGCTTTGAGGTGTTGCTGTAATGCCATTGGCAACGGCAAGATCAATTTCTGTTTGCCAGAGCGGCATCGAATCCAACACGGTGCTTCCGGCAATGGTTTGAATAAGCTGTGCATCGGCAGCAGGCAAACCGGCATAGTAAAGCAAACCAACCGGCGACTGTCGGTAAATCGTGGTATAAATAACGCAAGCTGCTAAGTAAGAGCCGTGCATGCTCGGGTGACTTCCATCGCTAGAATACAAATCGAATGCAGGGTTGGTGGCAAGCACATTCTGCCACGCCACACCAACCGGAGCCACCGCCGCATTGTTTTGCTGCGCCATTTGCATATACCGGCGGCGCAGTTCGGCCTGCATACCGGCATACGTGCATACCGGCGGATAAGCCGCACAATTCGATGCATCGCCAAACTTCCGTCCCCAGGTCATGTAAAAAATCAGCCGGGTGCAACTGTCGTTCTGTGCGATCAGGTTTTCAAGCTGTTGAGCATACGGAAAAACATTCTGCGCCACGTAAGCCGAATCCAGCGAAGGTTCCTGACTTTGCGCCTGAACAACTACTGCGTGCCAGGGCTGCTGCGCAATTTTTGAAAGTGTGGTTGTATTTGTGGTGTGCAACTGCAGCGTATAGCCTCCGGGCGTATTGTTATCTGTAAACATGGTGTATCCGGCAGCCAGAGCCAGATTATCAACCATCTGCGGCAGATTGTTCACATTGGTGTAACTGTTTCCAAGAAACAACACATCTGTTGATTGCGCCTGAATTTTTAGCGTAACTACCAATAAACCAGCTACTAGCAATACTTTTTTCATGTTTGAAAGGTAGTAAATTAAATGTTAACCAAATATTATGTTGTTAACATAACCATAACACAGAGCAAACCCTGCGTTAATTATATGTTAGTTTTTTTGCACTCGTAAACAAACTGTTAACTAATTATTTCTCGCAAGTAACGCCATGCGCTTAATCGCCTTTTCAACCACTCTCCTTCTATTTCTGTTCTGTTCTGGCCCAATTTCAGTTCTGGCGCAAAGCGACACAACAACACTATCGGTTCAAAAGGCGCTCGAAAAGATGGGACCTGCGCCAACAAAAAAAGCGCATTGGTATGATAAAATTCAGCTGCGCGGCTATACGCAGGTGCGATACAACCGTTTGCTCGAAACCAATCCTGATCTGAAATTTGAAGGCGACCGATCAGTTGGCGATAAGGGTAGTGTGCTTATTCGTCGCGCCCGACTTATATTTTTTGGCGATATTTCATCTCATCTCTTCCTTTATTATCAGGTTGATTTTGCATCCAATGCTTCTTCAACAGCTTTACACTTCGGTCAGATCCGCGATTTATATGCCGACATCTATGTGGATACCGGAAAAGTATTCCGTTTTCGCGTTGGACAGAGTAAAGTTCCTTTCGGATTCGAGAACATGCAGTCGAGCCAAAACCGCCTGGCGCTCGATCGTTCTGACGCACTCAACACAGCCGTTCCAAGCGAACGTGATCTGGGTGCTTTTTTCTACTGGACTCCGCGCAAAGCCCGTTATCGCTATGATTATCTCGGCGACAAGGGGCTTAAAGGCTCAAATAACTACGGCGTGTTTGGGTTCGGAGTTTACAACGGTCAAAGCACCAACAAACCCGAGCTGAACAATAGTTTGCATGCAGTTGCCCGCCTTTCCTATCCGTTCGGTTTCGGCAAACAGATTCTCGAAATCGGCATTCAGGGGTACACCGGA
>CALRTD020000393.1:0-4789 GCA_943371015.1 Synechococcus sp. UW140
CAATTCGCCTGAATAATGGTATTGTAAAACATTCACGCATTATCATTCAGCATTGAAACACCAGTGTTTCATCAGCAAATTTGTATGAATACTATCGGAATTATTCCCGCCCGTTATGGCTCAACACGGTTTGAAGGTAAACCGCTAACTGTTATTGCCGGCAAAACCATGATCCGCCGCGTTACAGAACAGGCCATGAAAGCGGCAAAACTCTCGGTGGTGGCAGTAGCTACCGACGATGAACGGATTGCCGAAGAAGTAAAAAGTTTCGGCGGCACGGTAGTCATGACCTCTGCCGATCACCTGAACGGAACAAGTCGTTGTGCCGAAGCAGCAGAACTGCTTGGCGGAAATTGGGAGGCTGTAATTAATATTCAGGGGGATGAGCCTTTTATTCATCCCGCACAAATTGATTTACTGGCCGGTTTGTTTGATGATGCTAAAACCGAAATCGGAACATTAGTCAAGCATTTACACGATATAAATGATCTCGACAATCCGAACATCATCAAAGTCGTGCTCGACCGGCATCAAAACGGTATGTATTTCAGCCGCTCACCCATTCCGCATTTGCGCGGAGCAGAACCGGCTGAACGTTTGCAGCGGCATACATTTTACAAGCATATCGGGATTTATGGTTATCGGATGAATGTGCTTCGGCAATTGGTGAAGCTGGAACCATCGGAGCTTGAACTGGCCGAATCGCTTGAGCAGTTGCGCTGGCGCGAAAACGGATTCAGCATCCGCACCGCGCTTACTGATCTCGAAACAATTTCTATTGACGTTCCCTCCGATCTCGATAAATTGAAGTCAGCCGGGCTGATATAGAAGCTGTCCAAATTTCATCCTTCGGCTTTTTGTTATTGCTCATTTTCCCTCATCCTGCATTGCATTTCTTGTCGATATTCTCCAAATATCGCCTGCGAAATACGCCTTGTCTGAGAAAAAATGCCCTCATAACAAATCTCAAAAACGAAATCTGGACAGCTTCTTAGCAGCTTTTTTAATTTCTAACCTGCTTGTTTCGAGAACATTACTACGCAGTTCAAAAAAACAAGTGCGTCTGTTTTTTTTCTTTGGCTACTTTTGAACACCTGACTATGGAAAATCCGGTAAACGTAGCGCATTACATCAGCGAACTGCTGTTCCTGCACGACTGTGTTGTTGTGCCGGGCTTTGGCGGTTTTGTGTGTACATATGCCCCTGCGCGTATTCATCCTGCGCAGCATACGTTTCATCCGCCTTCCAAGCAATTGGTGTTCAACCGCCATCTTCAGCAAAACGACGGACTGCTGGCGCATGCCATTTCGGCTGCTGTTCCTTGCCGGTTTGAAGAAGCCATGGCCGCAATTGAAAGTTTTGTAACTGAAACTTCGGCTGCACTCAATGCCGGAAAAGCAGTTACGCTGTACAATGTTGGTCAGCTTAGCTTAGATCCCGAACGCAATATTCGCTTTGAGGCCGATCAGGAAGTAAATTTTCTGATTGATGCTTTCGGGCTGGGCAGTTTCCAGTCGATGCCCGTGATTCGCGAAGCAGCAACCGAAAAGCCTGTTGCAGAGCCGGTTCGCGAGCTTCGTCCGCGCGAGAACAAAGTAAAAGCCGATGAGCGTTTGCCTGTTCCCCGCCGCCCGCTGGTTACCCGCCGCCGCGTTATTGCAGCAGCGATACTTGTTCCGCTTGCCGCAGTAGCCTTGTGGTTGCCCATGCAGCGCCTCAACAATTCACAGCTTGCCGGTTTCGGCTGGTCGGATGGCGAAACTAAAGCCAAGTACCTTCCGGTAAATTGGTTCCGCCAGATACAGCCCGCAGCCGACTCGTTTCCGATGCCCGATGATCTGCGAAATGATACAGCCCGCGTCATCAGCTTACGGATCGGAGAAGGACAGCCGCTCACCATCAACCGCGAGTTGGCTGTACCCGAATCAACGCGGGTTGAAACACCTCAGCGCCCCCAGCCTGCCGCAGTTCAGCAATCAGTTTCAGGAACATTTTATGTCATCGGCGGCGCATTCAGCGTTGCAGAAAATGCCGATAACTACCGCCGCCTGCTCGAGGCCAAAGGCTATCCTACAGCCGTTCTCGAAAACGTGAAGAGCAAACTCACGCACATCAGCATTGCCAGTTTTGCCAGCCGCGCCGAGGCCGACGAATTTCTGAAAACCATTCAGGCATCGGTTCCCGGCGCCTGGATTTTGAAGCGTTAAGCAACCGATAGCCCAATCCACTTTACCATCATAAAAAACAGCACCGGAATTCATTTTCGGTGCTGTTTTTTTATCCTCATTCAGCAAATAAACATCATATAAAAAACAAAGAAAAATTTTCGCTCCGAAACAAACTACTTAAGAAGACACCTTCGCGCCTTTCCGCGAAATTTTATTTACACCATAGAAGAAAAGTTCCAACAACATTTCACATCGCACCATACCCAACTACTTCGGAAAGCACCTTCGCGACTTTGCGCGAAATTTTATTAACGCGCATAGAAGAAAAGATTCCCAACAACATTCACATCGCACCATACCAAACTATTTAGGAAAGCATCTCCGCGGCTTTGCGCAAAATTTCATCCCGCACATCAGCATTGTCAGTTTCGCTAACCGCCGCGAAGCTGAAACGTTTCTGAAAACTATTCAGGCATCAGTTCCCAGTGCTTGGATTTAGAAGCGTAAACACATAGTCTCAAACACACTACTTCCGCATTCTTTCCTCAACCACATACAAAAGCAGCATCAGAAAAATAATTCTGATGCTGCTTTTGTATAAATTATTTATATACTATTTCTTCTCCCAAACCTGTGTGGAAACAGTACCAGAAGCAGTAAGCGTAATTACATAACTGCCTGCGCTGAGGTGCGAAAGATCAAACGAACGAACCAATGTGCCATCCACTTTTCCGATACGCTGACTAAACACCACACGTCCGTTCACATCATTCACATTCATCACCACATCATCAGAAAATACATTACTGAGGCTTAGATTGAGCAAGCCCGGCGACGGATTGGGATACAATGAAAAACTACCATTGCCAAGCATTTCACTTATGCCAACGGTAAAGGTTACAAGAATTGTATCTGAATCAGTACATCCATTTATATCGGTTACCTGCACCCAATAATTACCAAAACTGCTTACCGAAATGGTTTGAGAAGTTGCCATTGTACTCCACAAATAGTTGCTGTATCCCGCACCTGCATCAAGCACAACCGGTGGCATTACTTGTGTAATATCAGCACCGAGGTTTACTGCCGGATTCTGATTTACAACAAGCTGCACCGTATCAGTTGAAGAGCAACCATTGACATCCGTTCCGGTAACCACATAATTGCCGGAAGCTGTTGGTGTAAACGGAACACCATCGCTCACGCCGTTTGACCATGCGTAGGTGCTTGCGCCTGTACCTGAAACAGCAACAGAAGTTCCTGCACAAACAGTATCATTAGGAGCAGCAGAATAACCTACAACGGGCAAAGCATTTACCGTAACCTGAACGGTAGCTGAACTTGTACAGCCGTTTGCTCCGGTTCCTGTAACTGTATAGCCTGAACTTGCTGCCGGTACAAAAGGCACAGCATCAACAACACTGTTTGTCCACGAATAAGAACTGGCACCGCTTCCGCTGAGTGTAAGCAGATCGCCGGCGCAGATAATATTTCCGGGAGAAGCATTTGCAGCAACAATTGGCCGGGGCAGAACAACAAGGCTAACTAAAATTGTATCCAAACAACCTGCTGCATTTGCAGCAATAAGCTGATATGTTGCTGAGGCTGATGCTGTAAACGGCACAGCATTCACTACACTGTTGTTCCAGCTGTAAGTACTCGCATTTGAACCTGTAAGCGCAACCTGTGTTCCTTGGCAAACAGTATCATTTGGCGTTACCGAAGCAGCAGCTGTAAAACCTCCCGGGATGTAAGAAATTATCACCTGTCCGTTTCCTGTTCTGATAGCAGGTGTGTTGATTTGATTAGTGCCGCCGTTGAATGAACCACCGCCGCCGCCGCCTGCGCGACAGGAACTGCCTTCGCCGCCACCGCCGCCGGAGTATCCCCCGCCGCCGCCGTTACCGCAAACAGCGCCGCCGCCGCCGCCGAAACCACCATCGCCCTCACCCGGAGAGCCAAACGAAGTTGACCCTGAACCGCCGGTAAATAACGGCCAGCTAAGTCCGCCGGTGCAACCAGTGCCGTAAGTCGAATTTTGTCCGGCCGAAAGCCAGCCTGCTCCGCCCGATCCTGTTCCTGAAGGCGCATTCCCAAAGCCTCCTGCACCGGCTGTTCCGCCCATTGCTGAAGTAGGTCCGTTGCCTTGTGTACCGTCGGCAGTCACTACAGCGCTGATGCCGGCAATACACCCACCAGCCCAGTTCGTGTTACCGCCACCGCCGCCGCCGGCAGCTGCCAACAGCGTACGGGAAGGCCCGTTGCTTTTCCATACAAATGAACCGCCGCCGCCGCCCGATGAAGCACCAGCGCCGCCGCAGGTATTCACAGTTCCCTGTTGTCCAACGGCAATGTAAAGGGTATCGCCAGCTGTAACACTAAACGTTCCCTGAATGCGTGAGCCTAAACCACCATTCGTATTACCGCCTTGTGCGCCGTACACATCAAGCTGAACAGAAGTTACACACGGCGGAACTACAAATTGCTGTACAGTTCCGTTTCGGCCCGTTCCTGTTGCATTGAAGGTAACAGTTGTTTGAGCAATCGTTCCTGTACTTAGCAACAGCGAAGCAAAAAGTATTGGTTTAATCATGGGTATAGGTTTGAAGTTGTTTTATGTA
>CALRTD020000394.1:0-4783 GCA_943371015.1 Synechococcus sp. UW140
TTTACCAATCTCGCTTACACGTTTATGGGCTGGATTTATGTGGCGTTGCCTTTTGCATTGTGGGGATTGATTGTGGCGCCGCATTGGCAGGAAGGATTTTGCCATGTGGATGAAGAAACCGGAATGACCTCGCTCGTTGCAACCGGAATGACGACTTACAGCGGCAAAATCCTGCTCGGCTTTTTCATTATTCTCTGGACGAGCGATAGTCTGGCTTACGTATGCGGCCGCCTGTTCGGCAAACACAAACTTTTCGAGCGCATTTCACCAAAGAAAACCTGGGAAGGTTTTATCGGCGGCATGATTTTCACCATTGCGGCAGCCTGGATCGTGTGGTACTTCCTGCGTGGACTACCTGTCTTCGACTGGATGGTGATGGCGGGCATTGTAGCCGCAACGGGCACGCTCGGCGATTTAACCGAATCCATGTTTAAACGCAGCATTGGAATAAAAGACTCCGGTAATATCCTGCCCGGGCATGGCGGCATTCTCGACCGTTTTGATGCCGTGCTGCTGGCCTCACCGTTTGTAACAAGTTATCTCCTGCTCCGCTACTGATTGCGGTCATGTTAACCTGAGATGAAACTACCCCGTATAAACCGTAAAAATTCCTAATTTCGCAGCCTCAACACGATTGAGTACGAACTAACAAGAACCTTATGGCATCATCAACCAAGAAGGCACAAGCCAATGAACCCGCTGCTCACAGCATGTTTGACGCAGTTCTGGCCCGCCTCGACAAAGCGGCTGAAATCTTCGGTCTTGCACCGGAAGTAGCCGAAGTACTTCGTCATCCCAAAAAAGAAGTAGCTGTCAGCCTCCCCATCAAAATGGACGACGGCAGCATTAAAGTATTTGAAGGTTACCGCACGGTACACTCCACCCACCTCGGACCTTCAAAAGGTGGCATCCGCTATGCCATGGATGTAAATTCAGACGAAGTGCGTGCACTTGCAGCTTGGATGACTTTCAAATGCGCTATTGCCAACCTGCCCTACGGCGGCGGCAAAGGCGGTATTAAATGCGATCCGCGCACCATGTCGGTTGACGAACTTGAGCGCCTCACCCGTGCCTACACCCGCGCAATGGCCGATGTATTTGGCGTGAACAAAGACATTCCGGCTCCCGATATGGGCACAGGCAAACGCGAAATGGCCTGGCTGCTCGATGAGTTCAACCGCATTCAGGGCGAAGACTCACCGGGCGTTGTAACCGGAAAACCCCTCACACTTGGCGGATCAAAAGGCCGTGAGGCTGCAACCGGTCGCGGTGTTATGGTAGCTTCTCTGGCTGCTATGAAAAAAATGGGCATCAACCACAAAGGCGCTACCGCAGCCGTTCAGGGCTTCGGAAACGTTGGTTCACATGCAGCCCGTTTGCTTGCCGGCAAAAACATTAAAGTGCTCGGTATTTCTGACCATACCGGTGCTTACTACAATGAAAAAGGCATTGATATTGAAAACGCCCTGAAGTATGCAGCCGGAAACGGAAACACACTCAAAGGCTTTGCCGGTGCCGAACTCATTACCAATTCACAACTGCTTACACTGGATGTTGACCTGCTCGTGCCGGCTGCTATTCAGGGTGTCATCACCGGCGCGAATGCCGGCGATATCAAAGCCAAACTTATTGTTGAAGGCGCAAACGGCCCCACAGAAGCTGATGCCGATGAAATCCTCAACAACAAAGGCATTATCGTTGTGCCTGATGTGCTGGCAAACGGCGGCGGTGTTACCGTATCTTACTTCGAATGGGTACAGAATAAGTACGGCCATTACTGGAGCGAAGAAGAAGTAAACACCAAGCACGATGCTTCTATGAGTCAGGCTTTTGAAAATGTATGGTTCAATGCACAGCAGTTTAAAACCAGCATGCGTATTGGTGCTTACATTACCGCACTCAAGAAAGTTGACAAAGCCATCCGCTACAAAGGCAATTATTAATCGCCTTTTGTAAAATAACGGGAACACCTGTTTCGACTACCGAAACAGGTGTTCTTTTTGTGCATAAAAGAATACACCGGCATTGTGCTATCTTTGCCGCCAGTTAAAACGCTACAACCATGCTTCACCGCGAAGGAACTTTTACCATTACTGTTGCCCTGATCTTTATCGGCGTTCTCAATGCCGGTATGTATATGATTGATCCTTCGTTTGGCATTGCCAACTGGATTACACTTCTACTCACTCTCGGACTCCTCTACATTGTGCTTCAGTTTTTCCGCAATCCGAAACGCAATACAGTTGCCAATGCTGCGCATGTAATTGCTCCGGCCGACGGAAAAGTTGTTGTTATTGAAGAAGTGGAAGAGCCTGAATATTTCAAGGGCAAACGCATTCAGGTTTCTGTATTTATGTCGCCCTTTAATGTTCACGTTAACCGTTATCCGGTAGCCGGAACAGTGCAGTATGTGAAATACCATCCCGGGCTTTACCTTGTCGCCTGGCATCCGAAATCATCAACCGATAATGAACGCAGCACAGTGGTTGTAAAAACCGATGCCGGTCAAGAAGTATTGTTCCGCCAGATTGCTGGAGCGCTTGCCCGCCGCATTGTGTATTATGCCCGTGAAGGCGACAAAGCAACGCAGGGTGGTGAGTTTGGCTTTATCAAATTTGGCTCACGCGTTGATATTTTCCTGCCGGTTGGAACCAAAATTGATGTGGCATTAAATCAAGTTGTTCGCGGCGGAGAAACTGTTATTGCCTCGTTCAACTGATTTGACAATAAATCATAAATCTTTTACACATGTTGTGTTTCGGGAGATTTTTGGTATTTTTATTGCACTGAACTAGTAAGTCATTCACAAAAACTCATACTGAAATGAAAAAGTTATTTATCGTTCTTGCACTCACCGGACTGGTGGGAACTGCATCTGCAAAAGCAGTGGCTTCTTTCACCGGCACCAAAATCGAAATGGTAAAAGGTGGTGATGACAAGAAGAAAAAGAAAAAATCTAAAAAAGCAGATTGCAGCACAACAGGTGCAGCTGCTAATGGTAAGGCTTGTTCTAAAGACGGACAAGCTGGTGGTTGCTGCAAAGACAAGCAAGCAGCACAACCTGCTCCGGCACCCGCTCCGGCTCCCGCAGCTAAGCCGCAGTAATCTGCTGATTGAAATACAAAAAGCCGTTTCCTTGAATCAAGGAAACGGCTTTTTTGTTGCCCTTAAACGCCAAACCGGCGGCATTCATAAGAATGCCGCCGGTTTGCAATTTCGGGGAATGTTGTATGTTGATTATTTCGCCTTTTTACCGGCTGCACGACCACGGGCTTTCGGTTTGTCGGCCCAGGGTGATGACTTTTTGCGGAGTTGTTTCTCAACATTGTTGATGCTGCGAAGTGCAAGACGAACAAGGTTCTGTTCGATGCGGGGCATTTCAACATTGCTCAGGCGAATTTCCTGTTGGAAAAGCGGCCAGTTGCCAGAATACTGGCGAATGCGGTAAACCATTTCAGCTTCAATGCGGTCGAGAACGTTATCATCGGTAGCTACGCTTTCATCAAGTTCCCAAACGCACATTACTGCTTCACGCATTGTTTTCCAACGCTCGTCAGCTTTGCGGGGTTTTGCATTCGCGCGAAGACGACCGCTTTTCTTTTTATCCAAACCAAACCAAAACCGCAGTGAAAGCGGTAAACGTGTTTTACCAATAATGCAGATTCCATCGGTATTTACAATAGCATAAATCTTCGGACTGTTTCCGCTGGCAGCGGTTCCGCGGAAATTTCCGAGCTCCGGGCCGTCAGGAAACATACTGCGGGCTGAAATTGTACCATTGTCAAGCTTAATCCAGAGGATTGATTCATCGCGAATAATATCGCGTGCTTTGTTTTCGGTCATGACCTGAGAATTTGAATTAGTTCTTTCAATTCTTTTATTTCATACGTCACTGCCTCGCTGTGCTGATTTCCTTGCGGATTAAAATACACCTGATGCCAACCGGCATCACGAGCACCTGTGATGTCAACATGAAGATCATCACCAATCATTAGCGAATTGCCGGATTCCCCTCCCGTCAATTTTAGTGCGTGTGTAAATATACGATAATCTGGTTTAGTATATCCGCAATCTTCAGATGTTATAATAGTTTTCAGGTAGCCTGATAGTCCACTATTATTAATCTTATTATGCTGCACTTCCTGAAATCCATTAGTAATTATATGGATTTGATATAAATCTTTTAATTCTTCAAGTAATGCCAAAGCTCCCGGTATCAGGTTGTTTTTGAGCGGAGCCTGCTCCAGATAGGCAATATCGAATTGATGAGAAAGTTTTTTATCGTGAATATTAAAATGTGCTAATGTTTGACGGAAACGTAATGCCCGCAAAGTTGCTTTATCTATCAATTTACGGCGATAACGATCCCACAGTAAATCGTTATAGTGATTGTAATGTTCAATAAACTGCGTTGAGTTTTCGATTCCGCGTTCTCTCAATCCAAACTGCTCAAACAGATCTGAAAGTGTTTCGCTTGCATTGCGCTCCATATCCCAGAGCGTGCGATCGAGATCAAAAAAAAGATGTTGATAACGCAAATTATTATTTATCAGAAAAATTAAAATATTGCGAAAGATGAAGCACTTGTGCCAGGTAATTCAGCAGCAGCGACCAGAACAACAACGAGCCAAACAAGGCCAGCAGAATTTTCCACTTCTTGGTATAAAACCTGTTGATGACAAATGTGCCGATGGGTATGGAGATAATGCAGGGGGTAATCAGCGCAAGACCAATTAGCCCAAAACTTTTGCGCGTACGAACAATGAAGCGTGTTGTGCGGGAG
>CALRTD020000395.1:0-4747 GCA_943371015.1 Synechococcus sp. UW140
AAGGCTGTTGAACAAAAAATGCGGTTGCAATTGTCGGCCCAGATAAGCCAATTCGGCCTGGCGCACTTGCTTTTCCATTTCGGCACTGCGCAATGCAATTTCGGCATTCTCTTTTTCGCGGTGATCCTGCAACGTTCTGAGAATAATGGGACTTGCAATAAGCGCACCAACAAGCATACGCACAAGCAAAGTATCATCAAGCAATTTCAGGTAAGCTGCATGCGAACTGAAAATAAGACTCAGTAAATAATTTGCCCCCAGAACTACAACTACGGAAATTGCAATTACATCAACCGCGATATAGAATGATGTCCATTTCCGCGGCAAATAAAACCGCAAACTTACAACTGTAATGAATGTTGCTTTAATGATGAGTATGTTTGAAATAGCAGCATCAGTAATTGCAATAGGAAATGCTACACCCGCATAAATTAAGATCGCTGTATGCACGGCAACGCACACCACCAGCCAAACAGCGTAGATCAGCAGTTTGTCGTAAAACGCAGCAATAAGTTGTTTCAGCAAACTGCGCATGCTTCGTGCCGATTAGTAACTGTCTGTTGAACTGGATATTTTATTGAATGCAGCAATTCATTGTTGTCTTGCGGTTCAGCGGTTTCCGAAATCAGCAGCATACCCGACTCAAATGCATCAAGTACATGCAATGCGGCAATGCCGGAAAAAGTCCAGTGTACGGTTTCTCCCGCAGCATTAACAAACACGAGTTCTTCATTACGGGCAAGCTGAAATGCGGCTTCCAATGCATCGGTTTCAGACAAGGCCTGTACTAAACGGTATTGAAGATCGAAGCCGCAGTTGGCAGTGCTTCCTGTTTGAATCCTGAACACCAATTTTGAAATATACCATTTCATGTGTTTGGGATTTAAGGTTAAGCGCTTCGTAATTCGATACCGCCAAAAATGGCTTCGCCGCGCAGTATGAGTTCTTTCTGAGCTCCCGACGTATAATCGTTGGTGATGATGCGTTTATCATCGACACCGCCAAAAATCACAGCGGTTTCGGTTCTTACTTTCCAATGCGGCGGTACTACTAACTGAACACCACCAAATACCGTAGTAATTTCAAGTTCGGCCTGTTGCTGCATATCTACCTGCGAAAGATCTATGCGTGCACCTCCGAAAATGGCGGTTACTTCGCCGCCGCGGAAATTTTTCGACACCGGCTTTTTACGGATCTGTCCGAAAATGGCAACACCTTCAATGAAATCTTCGCCGGTAACCGGAATATCACCAGTTGCCCATTCCGAGTCGGAGTAAGTGCCGGTGAAATACGATGATTTCTTTTTGCGGCGAAACAAAAAATACAAACCAAAAACAATAAGCAGCACCGGCCAACCGAAAGCACCGAGATTTTTGCCGGGGAAAATATCATTCACAAGGAGTGCAAAACCGGTAAGGATCAGCAGCAGCCAAAACATGCCTCTGAACATCCATGCGATACCTACAAACACGCCTGCGGCTACAAAGAGCATTTCCCATTTAAACAGCCACAGAGGCAATGCAACGCCTAATGCCGGCAGCAAAAACAATGCGCCCACAGCGAGCAATAAAACGCCCAATGCTGTTTTAAAACCAGTATGCATTACTTCCGCCTTTTGATGTTGTGCTTCAGTTGTTGTTTCGTTGTTAAAGATAGTGTCCATTGCTGTTTATTTTTCAGCAAAACTCAATCAGGAGTGCAAATAAAGCAACCGGTAATCGGTCAACGCACATCTGGCGGCGGTGAATGGCGAAACAGCGGCGGGCTATCGGTTGGAAAACGCCCGGTAGCTGCGCGTACTGCCTGCAATCTTCCCGGTTTTAAAACCAAGTTGGGTGGAAAGTTCTTCGAGCGAACTAACGCCATGCCTTTCGCATAACCGCAATGCGATTAATGCAGCCGCCTTTGCATCGCTCTCCGCATTGTGGTGCTGCAATTGAATATTAAAGTATCGCGAAACTTCGTTCAGGCGAAAACTACGGAGCGGAAGCATTTTCTGCGCCAGCCTGAAGGTGCAGTGATAATCTAAATCCGGATAACTCAGCGCAGCAGAATCGAGCGTAAACCGAAGCACGCTGCAATCGAATGCCGCATTGTGCGCAACAATCGTCTGATTGTGGAAATACGGCTGTAACTGCGACCATTGCTGCGCGAATGTGCCTTTGTTTCGCGTGTCAACATCACTAATGCCGTGCAGATAGGTATTAAAGCTGTCGTAATAATTGGGAGTTGGCTGTATGTAGAAGTGTGCGGTGTCTATTAGCTTTCCGTTCTGTACAATGGCTGCACCCATCGAACAAATGCTGCTTCTGGCACTGTTTGCAGTTTCAAAGTCGATGGCGATGAAGTTCATTTTTTGCAGGGATAATGGGAATTAAATAAGGCTAAATTTTTATCTTATAAAAATTACCAATCAGCACTAATTAAACATAATATATAACATCTCTTTTAGCAAGACTGTACTAAGAACTATTTTACCAATTTTCTATTCTATCCAATTTGAACTTTTCAGCAATCTCTCCATCTAACTCACATAAAAGGTTATTTAAAGCCAGATTGGCTCGTGATATATCTTCAAAAGTAAAAGTAAAGAAATACCCAACTGATTGCCCAAAATCAGGAAAATCGTTTATGAATTCGTTAGTTATTCTACCTCTGTTATGAACAATAAGGTTTCTTTGCTTTACAAATCTATTAAACTCTTGTTTGTCATCTTCACTTTTGAAAAGTTTTATCCCTAATTTATCTTTAAAATATTTTTCTATGTCATCAATACCTTTATAGAACAACTTCGATATCTTTTTTTCAGCTAACGCTTTTTTCAAGTCATCAATATTTGAGAAATCAAGAATATAATCAAGCCTTTCTAACTCGTTAGTTGTCTTTAAGATTTGAGGGTTTTTTACAATTACTTCTGCTAAGATATCCTTAAAATAATTTATAGTGTTATCAATAACCCTTGAAAATGCCATTTGCCCAAAATAGTGTTCGTATGTCCTTACATCAAAAAGGACATTTGCGCCTTTGGAATTTAAAAAAGTTAAAGCTTTATCAGAATCTGGATTTGTTTCATCATAATATATTTCTCTAAGCCTATCAATAGCATCATCTTTGTTATTCTTTATATAGTCTTCGGCTAAAAAAACATAGTGAATAAACAGTTCATTTGTTTGCAACTCATTAAGAAACGCCTTCAGTGAATTTGTAACAGTCTCAGGGATTAATCCCCCAAATTTATTTTGTTTCATTTTCAAGGTAATTATACATTCTATTTATGCAAATAAATAGAATAATATCTAACAAAAAAAATAAATACCTTTTAAAATATAAATATTTAATTATTAACTGACTTAATAACACATCTTTTGATGTAATCAAATAGATACAACAATTTAACAGCTCTCAAAAATCATCAGATCTATGGATTAGCAAAAAAACTCACCCCCGCTTCCCCTGAAAAAACTTCTTCAGCAAAGCAGAGCATTCTGCCTCCAGAAGCCCTCCTTCTACCTGCGTTTTCGGATGCAAGACGGCGCCTTGCAAACGCTGATAGCCCCGTTTGGCATCGTGCGCGCCAAATACGATGCGTTTGATTTGCGCCCAGTGCAACGCGCCGGCACACATGAGGCAGGGTTCGAGCGTTACGTAAAGTGTGCATTCATTCAAATACTTCCCGCCGAGGAAATTAGCCGCTGCAGTAATGGCCTGCATTTCGGCATGCGCGGTTACATCAGTCAGCCGCTCGGTAAGATTATGGCCGCGACCGATGATGCGGTTTTCGCTCACAATTACAGCCCCTACGGGCACTTCGTCGGCATCAAAAGCGTTGCGGGCTTCTTTCAGGGCTTCCTGCATGAAGCGCTCGTCGGAGTAAAGATCTATTTCCACAGCGCGAAGGTAGCGCAAATGATTTTTACTTAATACACCTGTCGAAAGCATTCATTTCCCGAAAAATATGCTAATGACTACTAATGATTAATAACCACAAAATCGCTATTCTGCTTTTGAGCTAGTCTTACAAACAGATTGTAATTGCTGCGTCTGCCACAATAGGACAAACGGTAATATTTGCTTTTCCGAAGGTGATATAAGTCTTTTAATTGGTAATTATTTTAACATGTTTACACGAAATATTTTAAAAATAACAATCCGTTTTCCATTCGGATGAGCGGTAATAAAGACACGTCAGCGGTTAATTATTTTAAATAATACTTCTCTTTCAAAAAGCTTATCACATAGTAATAGTTGCCAAAATTAAATCATAAAACACTTATTATATGATTTTTAACTATTAAATAAAAAATATCCTCCAAACTAAAATACTATAATATTCGCCTCTGAAATTTTCTTGAAAGAAGAAACGAAATTCCGAACTATGAATTATTACGAATAACTGTTTTATGTTACTAAGGAAATTGATGAGGGTTGATTACGGATATATGTTTGCATATAAACTAAAACTTATTAACATGAAATATTTAAGGACAAAACCTATTTTATTGCTTTTTCTAGTGATCTTTTTCATTCAAAAAAGTAATGCACAAAAAGTATCGTGTGCAAATCCTCCCAACTGCATAGTAAACAGTGATCTGGGAGTAACTAGTTCATACCTCAATATTAATATTAGTCCGGAATCAACTATGAACGGATGGTACACTTCTCACGGAACTCCGAATATTTATGCGGCAAGTTCACCGAACGGGCTCAATCAGAGATCAATATTAATGTGGTCTCATTCAAATATCGG
>CALRTD020000396.1:0-4718 GCA_943371015.1 Synechococcus sp. UW140
TTTTTAATGCATCAACAAAAAAACGGCTGTTCCTTTTTCAGAAACAGCCGAAACAAATTGGCCAATTCAACTACAGGTTAATTACGCCCGCACTACGTTAATGGAAAGCACCTGCGAAAACAGCCCTACCTCATCATCTTCAATCAGATATTTGGCTTTGTAGTCCCAAGTTACAGAGTAGGTATTGGCTGGCAGCGGTTCGGTATCCAGAAAACTGGTTTTTACCGTTTGTTTCACCAATACAAACCCGGCATTGTCGTGCCGGTCAACATAAATTTTAACACCATCGGCCTCGCCCTTGGTCCACTTCAGTTTCGGGAAACCCGATTCTAAACGTATAGAAAGATTGGGCTGCATGGTACCCGGATTAAACGGTACAACAGGCGCAATAATACCCAAGTCCTGCCCCATAGCCGCCGTGTAAGCAACGTGCTGTTTATGCGACTCACGAGCAACGTAACACGGTTAAAAATACCACTGTTTACTGCAGCCGGAACAGCACCAATATTGGGTAAAGCTGGTAAACCCGCCATAGGTATCTGCTGGCTGGAACTGCGCAATGTGCGACGGGTGCTTGACAGCGAAAGTGTATATTGACTCATGGCATCGTTCAACTGAACAATGTAGGCATACATGGCGGTATCGGCTACAAAACTGTTTACCTTTGCTGTGGTTAAACCTAATGCCTGCCGGTATTAATTCAGGCGGTTGCTGAAATTATTGAGCCATACTGCACGGTCGGCATCAGACGATGGCTAATAAGAGGTGTTTGACATAAAAATAAAGGTTATGTATCGTTACAACTACACTTCACGTGTAGTTGTAACGATACGATTAAACACTACAATTAATTAAAAATAAAAATCAAATAATACACTCAGGGACTTTAAACTGTTTTACAAATTTTGTCCCCCTTTCCCCGTACGTGAGAAAGGACATTTGCTAGTAATGCAGCAATTAAACGTAAATCTGATTTGTAAATAATGGGGATATGCCGAAAGAACCACAATAAAACTATTTGTCTTTAAGTTATATTTAATTGGGTATTAATTAGGGCTATATTCGACATGTATAATGCCCAATACAGTATTATGTTACATAAGATGTAAACATTATTTTGAAAAAAAAATTAACCAGCAGCTACTTTCATAACTGGTTAAAATTATTGGAGAAATGACAGTACATTTTGATTCTACTGCACAAATGCCGGTCATTAATTTATCAATTGTTAGGTAAAAAGAGTACTCGTCTTTGATTTACAAACCCGGTCTTAGGTAAATCAACAGAAATAGTAACGCATTGGAGAAAAATGCTCAGGTTTTGGAGGCATACAACGAACATTCGGAAAGAAATACTCAAGATTCGGAGTCAAACGACATCGTTTTGGAAGGAAATGCCTGTGCTTTTTCAGCAAACAATTGTACTTTAATCCGCAGCAATCAAACACTATAATATAATGACAACCGAGGCTTGAGAATCAACAAATACAACGAAGCAAAGAACGACCTCAGCAAAATAATAGACTATACATCTGTGATAACGATAACAACGGTGTAACCAATAATTGAGGCTTCAAAAAATAAATTCACAAATAAAAAAACTGTTAAAACAGTAAAAGTCAAATAGCTAAGTTTAGTTTACACTCCGAGAATGAATAAACTCATGTTTAGAAACAAAATTTCGCAGAACCACCATTGTCACCATTCCATTTTTTATCCGTCACTATAAAAACACCTTTTGGCTCTATTTAACATCCATTCATCCTTCTTCACAAGTATAAGACAGATGTTTGCGCTACATTTAATCCGAAATTAACTCCCAATATGCGTCAGTTACTTCTGCTTGCAATTTGTTTATCCTCTGCATTTCTGCATGCTGCGGCCGATACAACTCAGATTGTCCGGCCACAGGCTATGGCAGTAAGGACCGATGCAAGTCCCAAAATAGACGGTAAATTAGACGATGCGGTTTGGCAGAAAGCCCCGGTAATTAATGGTTTCAAGCAAAACAGCCCCACCGAAGGTGCGCCGGTAAGCTATGATACCGATGTGCGGATTTTGTACGACAACACAGCAATTTATGTGTCGGCAATGCTGTACGACAATCATCCCGACAGCATTATGCGGCAGCTGGGAATCAGGGATAACTGGGTGAATGCCGATAATTTCAGGATGGTGTTTGACACCTACAACACGCAGCAGGATGCTTTTGATTTTTCGGTAACCGCCTCGGGAGTGCAAAGCGATTCGCGGTTTTCGGATTATAACTACAATGCTGTTTGGGCCAGTGAGGTACAGATACTTTCTAACGGCTGGAGTGTGGAGGTAGAAATTCCGTGGTCGGCATTGCGTTTCCCAACTGAAAACGGGCGTGTTTGGGGTGTACAGTTTACCCGCAACATCAGACGTTTTCAGGAGTTTGACCAATGGGCGCTCACGCCAAAAGCAGCGGCCAATTCGATGCAGTACTGGGGCGACTTAAACGGGCTGAATGATATTGATGTTCCGCTTCGCCTGCAGCTTACCCCCTATGCTTCTTTAATCTGGCAAAACGACGACCGCTTTGGCGAAAGTGCTCCCGCTTTTAACTACGCAGGAGGTATGGATGTGAAGTACGGACTAAACGAAAGCTTTACGTTAGATATGACGCTCCTGCCTGATTTCTCGCAGGTACAGAGCGATAACGTAATTAAAAACCTTGGCGCTTTTGAACAGCAATTTCAAGAGCAGCGGCCATTTTTTACCGAGGGGGTAGATCTTTTTCAGCTGGGTGATTTGTTTTATTCCAGACGAATCGGGAAGCGACCAAGCTATTTCTGGGCTGCGCCTGATTTGGTGGACAGCAACGAAGTATTGCAGAAAAATCCGACACAGTCGCGGCTGATGAACGCCACCAAAATATCAGGCCGCACCAACAACGGCATGGGCATCGGAATCCTCAATGCTTTTGTAGAAGATACCTGGGGCGAGGCCATTGATACACTCACCGGCAAAAAGCGGAAAATACTCACTGAGCCGCGCTCCAACTACAACATTGCTGTTTTTCAGAAACAGATGGAAAACAGTTCGTCTGTTTACTTTATCAATACCAATGTGATCAGAACCAGAGGCTGGTCGAGCGCCAATGTTTCGGGAGCCGGAGCTACACTCAACAACAAAAAGCAAACCTGGCAGCTGAGAATGAACGGCGCGGTTAGCGACATTCTTACCCCAATTGATAGTCTGGAAGGTGAATTTGATGCCCGGCTTGGCTATCAGTACGATATTCGGATTGCCAAAAACAGCGGTAAGCTCCAGTACTTTGTATCCAGAACTGTAAAAAGCCGAAACTTCGATGCCAATGATATGGGCATTACGTTTGAAACGAACTTTGCCCACCAGAATGCCGGTTTGACCTATTTTATTTTCAATCCGTGGAAAAAGCTCAATCAAGGCAATTTCGGGATTTACACCAACTACCAGTACAATCTGGCAACGCTCGAACGCAACATGTTCAACGTTAATGTTGATTCCTGGTTCCAGTTCCGAAATTTCTCCAACATGTTTTTCGGCGCCGAAATTGTGCCTTACGATATCCGCGATTATTACGAACCGCGTGAAACCGGACGTTTCTTCCTTCGCCGCCGCCTCGTTTCGATGTGGGGCGGCTACAACACCAATTCCAACAAAAAGCTGAGCGGAGGTATTAACGGCTATTGGGGAAGTACCGACCAGATCACCGAAACCATTCCGGCCAACCCTTGGTTTGGAGGTGGCATGTGGATGGACTGGCGGGTGAATGACCAGCTTACTTTATCGCTTTTCCCAAGCATTCATAACGATATCGGCGACCGCGGCTGGGTGAATACCGAAAGCAACGGAACAATAGTTTTTGGTCGCCGCATATTGAGAAACTTTGAAAACGGTATAAGCGCGAGTTACGTTTTTAAACGTGATATGTCTGTTACCTTTAATGGTCGTCATTTTTGGGCAACCGGCAAATACACAG
This sequence comes from Synechococcus sp. UW140, assembly GCA_943371015.1. GTDB lineage: Bacteria > Bacteroidota > Bacteroidia > Palsa-965 > Palsa-965. Next base: position 3,988 of record CALRTD020000396.1, read on the forward strand.
GCTATTACTCACTCAATAACGAAGGAATACTTGAAGATTATCCGACCTATACCGGTAATCATAATTTCAATTTTAACTCCTTTAATGTGGATGTGGTTTTCCGCTGGATTTTTGCGCCCGGAAGCACATTGAGCATTGCCTGGAAGCAGAATATCCTAACCGATGAGGTAGGCATACCGCAAATCAATTACGACTACGGACGAAATTTCAAAAATACCCTTCAGGCACCGCAACTCAATCAGCTTTCAGTCCGTGTGCTGTACTTCATTGATTATGTGTATTTGAAAAAAGCCCTTACCAAAAAATAGGGTTGCCGTTTGTTACTGCATTGAATCCGGCTGTGAACTTCGGTCTGCCGTTTATGAGCATTTAGTTGCTGATTCATACCCACCTGTTATATTTGACCTATTCCGTTGCTGCGAAACTAAACTGCGGAATGAGCCAATGCGTATTTTTTGCCCCCCCTTCAGTACAGCCTTACTGTTCATTTCCCTGTTTCTGCAGGTGCAATTAAATGCACAGAGCGGCGTCTGGACGTGGATGAAAGGCTCGTCAGCACCCAATGCCGCAGGCAATTATGGTACGCAGGGCATTCCGGCTCCAGCCAACGAGCCGCCCTCTATGTATGCAGCGCTCAACTGGACAGATCCTGGCGGATTTTTCTGGGTATACGGAGGTCTCAACAGTACAAGTTTTCAGATCTACAGTGCCCTCTGGCGGTTCAATCCGGT
>CALRTD020000397.1:0-4715 GCA_943371015.1 Synechococcus sp. UW140
TGTATATGCTGCATATCTCTTCCGGTAAATTTATTGAGAATAATCTCACTCGTTATTTTAAGGGAAAAGACATTACTGATATCATCATTACAAGCGATAATAATCTAATGATTACTACGCGAAAAGGTGATCTGCTCATTTCAAAACAAGATTCAGATGAATACCGCATTTACAATGAAAATAACGGACTGGTTACCGGAGGAATTTTTTGTGTATTTGAAGACAACACCGGAAGGATCTGGATTGGCAGCAATGGTAATGGTTTGATCAGATGGAGAAGTCAGGCATTTACTTATTTCTCAAATGTAATTGGCCTCAATGCCCCGGATGTATTCCGAATCATTGAAGACAGCCGCAACCGAATTATTACTGGATCTTATGCACAGGGACTTAACTGTTACGAAAACGGCAGATCCTGGTCTATACTAAACGGATCAAAACCGTTTGAACAGCCTGTTGCAATTATTGAAGATAAAAACCAACACCTTTGGGTTGGACATCTGAACGGAGTGACAGAACTCGTGAACGATCGTCCGGTGCGCACGCTTCTGCCGGGAAAACGTGTTCGTGCAGTTATGCAAGACTCAAAAGGAAATATGTGGTTCGGCACATGGGCCGACGGGCTGTATAAGTACGATGGCAAAACGTTTGAACAATTTACAGAAGAAGGTAAACAACTGCCTCAAAACTACATTCACGCACTTCTTGAAGACCGGAAAGGACAAATTTGGATTGGTACCGGTACCGGACTTGTTTGCTACAATAACGGCAAGTTTAAAACATACAATAAGGGCCTTTGCAATTGGTATGTCGGATCATTGCGTGAAGACAAATCAGGAAATATCTGGATGCACACCGACCAGTGTGTTTCATGGTTCGATGGTCAGCTATTTCATTCCATAACTGAACAAGACGGATTACTTTCAAATACAACTTACTTTATCGAATTTGATCAGTATCAACGCTTGTGGGTTGGAACCAACAAAGGTGTTGACCGCATTCAGTTAGACACAAAAAACAGAGTCACCTCCGTTTTTCATTACACTGTAAATAATGGTTTCAGGGGTATAGAATGTAATTCGCGTGCCGTTTTACGCGATCATGCAGGCACACTTTGGTTTGGTACTATTAAAGGAGTAATCCGCTATTCACCATCACAAGAAAAAAATGACCAATTAGAACCAAACACGTATATCACTTCCGTTCGGCTTTTTCTCGAAGACACGGATTGGGATCAATATGGAAATGGAGAGCGCGACTGGTTTAATCTTCCTGAATCAATTATTCTTCCTCCCGAAAAAAACCACCTCACGTTCTATTTTACTTCGCTGCAACTGCATAACCCGATCAATGTAAAATATCAGTTCATGCTTTCCGGCTTTGATTCGGCCTGGCAACCGGTTACCGGATTCAATCAGATTACATACAGCAACTTACCTCCGGGTAATTATCGCTTCCTGGTAAAAGCCGCCAATGCCGACGGAGCCTGGGATAAATCACCCGCTCAATCAGGCAATATTACAATACTCAGTCCCCCGCCCCCGTTCTGGAAAGCATGGTGGTTTTACTTATCGCTTGCAATTATTGCCGGTTCCGTATTTTACTATTTCTTCTTTGTGCGTGCCGGAGTGTTGCGCAAACAACGTGAAGAACTGGAAGCCGAAATCAAACTTCGCACACAGGAAGTAACCAAACAGAACGAAGAAAAATCGGTGATGCTTAAAGAAATTCACCACCGCGTAAAAAACAACCTTCAGGTTATTTCCAGCTTACTCAATTTACAGGCCGAAGGAATTACAGATCAGCGCGTGCTTACGCTGTTTGAAGATTGCCGCCACCGCGTCAATTCAATGGCACTCATTCACGAGAAAATGTATCAAAGTCATAATCTCGTAAACATCGACATCAACAGCTATATTGATGAACTCATTCATTCGTTAGTTGATGCTTACGATACTGACAAAGTCATTCATCTCAAAACCAACGTTCAGAATCTGCCATTCAGGATCGATACAATTGTCCCGCTTGGACTGATCCTTAACGAAATTATTTCGAATGCCATGAAGTATGCTTTCCGCGGATTAGAGGAAGGCACCATAGCAGTTTCTCTTCAAAAGACCGGCGAGAATGAATACATACTTGAAGCTGGCGATAATGGCATAGGTTTACCGGCAGAATTCGAGCTTAAAAAAGCATCAACACTTGGGATGCAACTTATTATGATGCTGAGCGAGCAACTCAGCGGAAGTGTTGAAATGCTTCAGGAACAAGGCACAATTTATCGCATCAAATTTCGCGAAGAAGTAAAAGACCGATTCTGATTCTATGCTCCGCCTGTTTACATTTTTCTTCCGCAAACTGCCGGTCAGATCAGGTATTGCTGATGATCACCTTTATCTGCTTTCAAAGGCGGAACAAGAAACACTGCGCAAACTTGAACGCTTTATACTTCTGATTTCAGCAGCAATTGGTGCTGTAATGGTGCTGGTACTTTACATTCCCCAATATATTTTCACGGATTGGTTTGCCGAAAGTGTTTACCGCATTCCGTTTACAACCTTGGAATTTTCGCTTTCGGTTACGTCTCTCGTTTACGGCATTGTGCTGGTGTATATTGAAATTCTGATGCTTACAGCACTGCATTTATATTGCGCTCATGAAATTGCCGTGCGTACCGGATTATTCAGAAGCACTGAATCAAAGCAGCAGCATTCTGCCACGCAACTCATTCTCATTGGCATGGAGAAGAAAGACAAGAGTTTGAGTTTGTATGGTCTCGATCCGTTTCAGGGACTTTCACGAACTGCCATCTTTCTCCGCAATTTGCTGTTTGCGCTGAAAGCTACGCTGAGCAACCTGCTCATAAAAATTCTGCTGCAGCGTATTCTTGGTCGTTATGCACTGCGCGCTGTACTTGATTTATTAGGCATCCCGATTTTTGCATTTTGGAATGCCTGGGCCAGCTACAGAGTACTTCGCGAAGCGCGAGTTGTAATTATGGGCGAAAATCTGCTGAATGAACTGGCGAAACGTTTGCAAGGAAATTTTTCGCCGGCTGAGCATGATTTGATTTATGATGCGCTGCAGTATGTGGCAATCAGCAAACGCGATTACCACAGCAATCATTCGCGACTGGCAGCGTTGATTATACATCGTTTTGAGATCAAGCGTCGCAGCGTGCATAAACTCAGCGCTAATTTTTACGATAACCTGAAAGCTGCGCCGGTTGATGTTCAGGCAATCTGCAAACTCATCATTACACTTGGCATTGTAGTTGACGGCTACTACTCTAACCGCGAAAAGCGCCGCGTTGATGCTTTGATCAAATCCGGCATTCTGCCTTTTACTTCCGAACAAGTAAAACAGTGGAGCAAAGACTTTACTGCTGGCCGGGGCATACAATCCATGCTCAGTAAATTTCCGGAAGTTATTGCAGCAACCTAACAACAAAAAAGCGGCGAATCAATGTTGATTCGCCGCTTTTGCAATGTATGTGTCCGCTTACTGGATGCTGAGTTTTTTCTCAAGCTCTTCAATGTATGCGCGGAAACGCTTGTCGGTATCCATCAGGTTATTTACGGTGCGGCAAGCATGCAGTACAGTTGCATGGTCTTTACCTCCGCAGTGCATACCAATTGTAGCGAGTGATGATTTGGTCATGTTCTTGGCAAAGAACATAGCAATCTGACGTGCCTGAACAACTTCGCGCTTACGGGTCTTCGACTTGAGGAGTTCAATGGGCAGATCAAAATAATCACAAACTACTTTCTGGATGTAGTCGATTGAAACTTCGCGGGCTGTGTTTTTCACAAACTTGTCAATCATATTCTTGGCAAGTTCGAGCGTAATCGCTTTTTTATTGAGCGATGCCTGTGCGAGAAGTGAAATGTAAGCGCCTTCGAGTTCGCGAATATTGGTTGTAATGCTGTAAGCGAGATATTCAATTACTTCACGCGGAAGCTCAATACCGTCGATGTACAGTTTCTTTTCGAGGATCGCAATTCGGGTTTCAAGACCCGGCACCTGAAGATCAGCAGAAAGTCCCCACTTGAAACGTGAGAGCAAACGCTGCTCCATGCCCTGCATTTCTACCGGCGGTTTATCAGCTGTGAGTACAAGCTGTTTGCCGGTTTGGTGCAAATGATTGAAGATGTGGAAGAAAACATCCTGCGTTTTGTCTTTGCCTGCGAAGAACTGAACATCATCAATAATGAGAACATCTATCATTTGATAGAAGTGTACAAAATCGTTCTGGTTATTGTTCTTTACAGCATCAATAAACTGGTGTGTAAATTTCTCAGAAGAAACATACAACACTGTTTTGCCGGGATGCAGGTTTTTGATCTGCAAACCGATTGCGTGTGCAAGGTGTGTTTTACCCAAACCAACACCGCCATATATAAGGAGCGGGTTGAATGCTGTTCCGCCGGGTTTCTGAGAAACCGCAAAACCAGCTGAACGTGCCAAACGATTGCAATCACCTTCAACAAAATTCTCGAATGAATAATTCGGATTCAGTTGTGATTCAACATTCACCTTTTTGAGACCGGGAATGATGAACGGGTTGCGAATGGTGTTCTTGTTAAGATCAATAGGCATTGCAACCGAAGGATTTTTAACATCCTTGCGGTTTGATGTGGGAATCTTTACAGTATAAGGCTTGGTGCTGTTGAAACTGTTCTCCATGATAATAGAGTACTCCAGTTTACCTTCAG
>CALRTD020000398.1:0-4702 GCA_943371015.1 Synechococcus sp. UW140
AATTTCATAGAGAATTCACGCGTCAGGTTGAGCTGGTACGAGTAAATACCACTCACGTTTGTTGTGTTCAGTGTTCCTTTACCTGCACGGTCGTTGGTAACCAGAAGGCCAATACCTCCTGCCATACCATCAATGTGCTGATCGTAAGATGCACTGTACGTCACAAACGTGCCCGAAATAGCGGGCCACTGATTGCGGTAGTTTATACAGATACGCGGACAGCGCGCTGTACCGGCGAAGGCCGGATTTAGATAGAGCGGATTAGCATAGAACTGCGTGAACTGCGGATCCTGCGCACGAACTTCATTCAGCAATCCTGCTGAAAAAAGCATTCCCGATGCAATAACCAGTCGCTTCAGCATAGAAGGCGGGTTTTCGTTGAATTACAATGTTACGGATAAATGCCAGTCAAGTTTCAAAATATTCCCATTTTTTGAAACCTGCTGTACAATATCCAAGTGTTTGCCTACGTTTTTTCGGCGATTTCTGGTTCTCTCCGATCAACGTCTGTAACAAATATATCAGATTTGTGTGGAGTAATCAAAAAAATCGATGCTAAAAAACGGAATTTCTCATCCCCCGTTCCTTTTTTGGCTGAAAAACGCACAATTCGGACATTAAAACAGGCGAATACTCTGCTCAGGCAAACCGGGGTAAGCGCCATTTCGTTAATTTTGAAAGTCCGGCCTGCAGGCCGGCACACGGCACATGAAAACATTTTTTCTAAAGTATAGCGTTGCTGCATTAGCGGTTGCAGCATTTATTCCGGCAGAGACGAGCGCGCAGGGCAGGACGGGGCAGGCAAACATTCGCAGTGCAGTTACTGAATTGCATTGGGGAAATCCTGTAACCACTGAGTTTAGTGAGACTGAGAAGCGCACATTTCTCTGGTTTCAGGAAGCAACCTATGATGCCGGCCGAAATTATCTTCCGATTTACGAGGAACGAAAAGCGCTGCCGGCCGGTTCACGTTCGGCAACAGTTCAACTGCTTGATGCTGTTTATGCTCCGCTGAGTTTTGCGGAAGCCGCCTTGCTGGGTACAGCAGCAGCTGATTTGGGCACAGAAGCGCAGGTGATGGTGAAAGTAAATATCGAACGCCGCCAGCCTTTTGCACAAATATCAGTTCTTCCGCTTCGCCGCAATGCTGCAACCGGTGCTGCTGATAAACTCATCAGTTTTCGCCTTTCTGTTCAGGCAAGTAGTGCCGATAATCAGCGTTCGCCTTCGGCGCGTACTTATGCAGCTTCATCTGTTTTGAGCAGTGGCGAATGGCACCGTATCGGTGTTGCACAATCCGGTATCTACAAACTCAGCTATCAGTTTTTTGAAAGCATGGGTTATGATATGTCAACGCTCGATCCGCGCACAATCCGGCTTTACGGAAATGGTGATGGTCAGCTTTCCTACAACAATGCCGCCGCGCATTTTGATGATCTCAACGAATATGCAGTGCAGGTGGTGGGCGAATCAGACGGTGTTTTTGACGAAACAGATTATATGTTGTTTTACGGAACTTCACCGCATCGCTGGGAATACGATCAGGCTACGGGACGTTTCCGCCACACTATTCACAGTTATTCAGATACAACATACTATTTCATTACTTCTGCAGCCGGATCAGCCAAGCGAATTCTTCCGCAGCCCTCATCATCCCTTACACCTACACATACCGTAACATCATTCAACGATTATCAGTATCACGAAGAAGATCTCGAAAATCTTATCAAGTCAGGCCGCACGTGGTATGGTGAGAAGTTTGATCTTCAGGGACAGTATTCTTTCAGTTTTGCTTTTCCTAATATTGATGCGTCAACACCGGTTTGGGTGTATGCTGATTTGGTTTCGCGACTGGGCAGCGCACATACATATAATGTAAACGCACAATCGGGCAGCGGAGTGATTAGTGTAGCTGCTACAAACATTCAGAACTACTATGATACGTATGCGCTTCCTGGCTCAACGCAGTTTACATTTACGCCTTCAAGTCCTATTATCAATGTATCGGTTACGCGATCTACCAGTGCATCATCGGCATTGGGCTGGCTTAACGAAATCGAACTTAATGTTCGTCGTCAATTGCTGATGACAACCGGACAACTTAAGTTTCGAGATGCTTTGAGTGCAGGTGCTGGAAATGTGGCGCGTTACACGCTTGGTAATGCAACTCCGCAGGTTACAATTTGGGATGTAACAGAGCTTGGAAACACAACTCAGCAAATTGTTTCGGTAAACGGGAACACACATGAGTTTGTTCTTCCTGCTGATTCCATTCGAGAGTTTGTAGCTTTCGACGGATCACAGTTTTTTACTCCGCGCTATGTGGGTGAAGTCGCTAATCAAAACCTTCACGCACTTGCGCCGGTTGATTACATCATTATCTCGCATCCTATGTTTTTGTCGCAAGCCAACGAACTGGCAGAATTGCATGCAAATACAGACGGACTGAGCTATGTAGTTGTAACTCCTCAGCAGATTTATAATGAGTTTTCATCGGGTGCGCAAGATGCTACAGCTATCCGCGATTTTATCCGGATGCTTTATGACCGCGCAGCTACGCCCGAAGAAATGCCAAAGTATGTATTGCTTTACGGTGATGGTTCTTATGATAATAAATACAGACTTCCCGGCAATACAAATATGATTCCGACATTCCAAAATTCGAATAGTGTAACACCAACTGTGTCTTATACTTCTGACGAATTTTATGGTTTGTTAGATGATTCGGGCGAGTGGGATGGTTCGAGTGATGTTGGTTATGTTGATATTGGTATTGGCCGTTTTCCGGTACACTCTCTTGATGAAAGCGTTGCCGTGCTCAATAAAATCAAGCGTTACATGGCTAATGATCCTGTGGCTTCACTCACAGCTTGCGGCAACGGACAGCAGTGCAGCAGCACCGGAGAGTGGAGAAACTGGATTGCTTTCATTGGCGATGATGAAGACTCTGGTATTCACATGAGTCAGTCGGATCAGCTTGCAACAATGGTGGATACTGCTTTTGATAATTTCAATATAGATAAGATCTATTTTGATGCTTATCAGCAGGAACAAACGCCGGGGGGAGAACGTTATCCGGGCGTTGTAGAAGCCATCAACCGCCGTGTAGAGCGCGGAGCATTAATTCTCAACTACACCGGACACGGTGGTGAAGTAGGTCTCGGGCACGAGCAGGTTGTTGGGGTGCAGCAAATAAATGAGTGGAAGAACCTTTGCAACATGCCGCTGTTTGTTACGGCAACTTGCGAGTTCAGTCGTTTTGACGATCCGTCGCGCACTTCTGCGGGTGAATATGTGCTGCTGAATCCTGATGGAGGGGGAATTGGTTTGTTTACAACAGTTCGTCTGGTTTATTCAACCCCTAACTTTATTCTCAACCGCAATTTTTACGAGTGTGTGTTTGATACGCTCAGTAATGGCGAACTCCCGCGTATTGGCGATGTGTATCGCATAACTAAAGTGCTGAGCGGTAACAATACGAACAACCGCAACTTTACGCTTTTGGGCGATCCGGCATTGCGTCTTCGCTATCCGAAACAAAAAGTACTCACAACCGAAATCAATCAGCAGCCGGTAAATCCTGCTCAGCCGGATACACTTCGTGCATTGAGCCGGGTAACTGTATCGGGCATTGTAGCTGACCAGGCTGGGAATAAACTCACCGGTTATAACGGAGTGCTTTACCCGACCGTATTTGACAAAGCATCAGCACTTACAACGCTTGGTAACGATCCACCAAACACACCGTTCTCGTTCAAATTCGAGAAAAATATTATTTACCGCGGAAAAGTAAGTGTTGTAAACGGCGATTATACCTTCTCCTTTGTTGTTCCGCGTGATATTGCCTATCAGTTTGGTAAAGGACGTATCAGTTATTACGCCTATGATGGTCAAACAGATGCAAGCGGTTTTTGTGAAGATGTGATCATTGGCGGAACCAACCCCAATGCTCCTGCCGATGCTGCCGGTCCGCAGGTTCGACTGTTTATGAACGATACCAATTTTGCTTTTGGTGGTATTACCAACTCTTCACCAACCTTGTTTGCTTTAGTGAGCGACAGCAATGGTATTAATACTGTTGGTAACGGCATCGGGCATGATATTGTGGCAGTTATAGATGCGCAGACCAGCAACGCAATTGTGCTCAACGATTATTATCAGGCCGATTTGAACAGTTACCAAAGCGGACGAATTTTGTACCCGCTCTCCAATCTTTCGGAAGGCCGACACACGCTTACACTTAAAGTTTGGGACGTTTACAACAACTCAACCACGGTAACAACCGAATTTACGGTTGTGAAAAGCGATGGTTTGCAGCTTGAGCACGTACTTAATTATCCGAATCCGTTTACCACCCGAACTGAATTTTATTTTGAATCGAACCAGTGTTGCACTGAGTTTGATGTTATGGTTCAGGTGTTTACGGTATCGGGCAAGCTGGTGAAAACCATAAATGAAACTGTTCAGAATGAGGGTTACCGGTCGAAACCTATATTTTGGGACGGAAAAGATGATTACGGAGACAATATCGGACGGGGTGTTTACGTTTACCGCATGGTAGTGAAAGGTGTGGATGGTCAGAGCGCAGAACAATACGAAAAACTCGTAATTCTGAATTGACATCCGGCATTGCCTTAATTTTCTAAATTTACATCCCGTTTTATACAACCAACAATGAAATTTTCAGCAGTTAAAAGCGCTT
>CALRTD020000399.1:0-4685 GCA_943371015.1 Synechococcus sp. UW140
AAACATCACCCCCAACAACGCATACGAACCCTTTGTTACGAATTTCGCCGCCAAACGTCACTCTTTGCAGATGATGACTTCCGTGAATGTGAGTGATAAATGTATTAGGCAAAAGCGGGAAGGTTGGATTTAAAAGAATGAACCTTCAGACAAGGTGGTTATTTGCAATACAGTAGCCCTATTTCGTCCAATCTTCAATCTTTATGTTCTTAATACGCTTAAAATGAGCGGTGTTATTGGTGACCAGAACAAGGTTGTGTGTAATTGCAGATGTGCCGATTAGCAAATCAAAATCATCAATAGGTGTCCCTGTTTTTCTAAGTCTGGCTTTTTCCTTTGCGTAATGACTTAGCGCATGAAAAATTGGAATCACTTTAACTCCCGACAAAAAATCATCTAAAGCCTTTTGGTTTTTCTCTTTCTTCTCGCTGTTCTCCACTCCAAACATTAATTCGGCCAGTGTAATTTCAGAAATAAAACAATTGTCAGGATTAACTTCAAGAAATTTTTCGTTCAAGTTAAATAACCCTTTTATGTAATAAATACAAATATTTGTATCGATCAAATATTGTTTCAAAATGATTCTGTTTTACGATTAAACGAACGGCTCTTTTTAACTGAATCAATAATCTTTTCTGCACTTTCCTTTTTATCCCAAGCCCCGAAAGCGTTGTAAAATTGAGATTTTTTATCGCCAAGATCTGTTTTAACCGAGAGGGTTAATTTTGAAATAAGATCAAGTTTATTACTTGGACTCAAATTATCAAGCAGTTTCAGGTATCCATCAATAAGAATAGTATTAATGTCCAGAGATTTCATCGTTGGTCAACTATTTAGTGGTATAAATATAAGAAATATACCGCGTCCTTTATTGTAATAACTACACAAATAAGTTTTGATAATCTTAGCAAAAGGGGCGGGCAGATTTACTTTGCCCGCCCCAGATAAAGAAATCTTATCACTCCTCCTCCGCATTAAACATCACCCCCAACAACGCATACGAACCCTTCGTTACGAATTTTGCATCGGGGTTTATACCTTCGGGCAGCCGCACTTCTGTGAACCCGTTGCTGTGCAGCCCGGCGGTTACTTCTACCGGCATAAACCGGTTACCGGCTTCGGCAGTAAACACATACGTTTTTCCGCCGTAGCTTACTACGGCTGCATCGGGCAGCGCTTTGGTGGTGTGTGCGCCGGTTTCAATGCTTGCCTTTACAAACATGCCGGGCAGCAGGTGCGGGTCTTCTTTGTCTAAATGCCCGTGTATGCGCACCGTGCGGTCGGCATGAATTTCGCGGCCGATGAGATACACTTTTGCAGTGCGCACCGAATCGTCCTGCCCCTGAATTACAACGCGCACCGCTTGTCCTTCGCGTACACGCGGCAAATCGGTTTCGTAAACGGTGAGTTCAACGTGCAGGTGCTCAGTATCAACCAATTCAAAAAGCACATCGTTGGGCGCGGCAAATTTTCCAACATTCACATTTACTTTGGTTACATAGCCGCTGATCGGTGCTGTAACCCGAATGCTTTTTGCAATGCCGCTGCTGCGGATACTTTCGGGCGAGAGTCCGAGCAGTTGCAGTTGTGCGGCTCCGGCACTGGTGCGGGCGCGGGCAGTGAGCACAGCTGCTTCGGCCTTCTCCAGATCGCGGCGCGCGTTGATGTTGCCTGCGCTCAGTTCTTGCTGCCGCTTAAATTCAGACTCGGCCAGCGTTAATGCGGCATGCTGTTCGAGATAATCCTGCTGCAGTTTTATGTAGTCGGGATGTTCGAGCACCGCCAGCACATCGCCTTTGCGGATGCGCATGCCCTGCAGCATTTCGGTGCTGCGCACAATGCCGCCGATAGGTACCGATACCGAAACCAGATTCTGCGGCGGCGCATCTACCATGCCGTTGCAGGTTATGCTTCCGCCCATTTCAATGCTTTGCAGTGTGCCGGTTTGTATGCCTGCGGTTTTGAGTTGTTCGGCAGTAAGTACAATTTCTTTGGGCGAAGCCGCTGCTGTTTCGGCAACTTCAACCGTTTTGGTTTTGCACGATGCAAACACAACAAGCAATGCGGTAATGATTGATAAATTTTTCATGGCAATGAATTATAATGTGCCGCACAGAAAACTAAATTCTGTAGCGAGCTGATTGTAAGATTGAATGAGTTGCTGATGACGCAGACGAATAGACAGCACCTGTGCCATGGCCTGCAGGTATTCGGTTTGACTGATGCTTCCGCTGTTGCGTGCGGCAATGGCTTGCGTTTCCTGAAGATCAGCCTGCGGCAGCAGTTGTGTGCTGTAAACGCCAATGAGCGTGTTTAAACTTTGGCGTTCCTGCTCTAACCGCAGCAGTTGCATACGCAGTTCAAGTGTTTGCTGTGCCAGTGTTTCTTCGGCAACTGTTTGCCCAAGTTTCGCAGCTTTTATGCGTGCCGATTGTGCTCCCGCACCCAGCGGAAAACTTACACCGGCCCTGAAGCCATCGAACCGCTGATTGCTGCCGATAAACACTTCCTGCCCGTTGATGATTTGATAGCCGGTAATACTTTGGTTAAAATAACCGGCTGTAAACTCCGGCCAAAGCTTGGCTTTTTCGGTACGTGCAGCCATTGCGGCAACTGCTGTAGTTTGCTGCGCTAACTGCAACTGCGGAGATGCTGCCAGCCGCAGCGAGTCGTAAACCGGCCAGACCAAAAGTTGCGGCTGTACATTGACAAGCGCGGTTACCGGTTGTGCAGAACCCGTGAGCAACTGCAGCACTTGCTCAGCAGCACGTATTTCGGCCTGATGCTGCAGGAGTTGCTGCTGCACCAGCATCCGTTCGCTGCCGGCAACCGACTGTTCAAGCAGTGTGCCCTCGCCGGCGGTGTAGCGTCGCTTTGCTGCCTGTTCGTTTTGCTGCATCAAACTGTCGTGCCGCATCAGTAGTCTTTCCTGCTGTTTCATGGCAGCCAGCAACAGCCAGATTTGTTTTACTTCGAGAATTAACTCGCTGCGGGTTAAATTTTGTGCGGCAACTTGTGCTCCAACCTGTGCGCGTGCTAAGTTGCGACTGCTCACTAAAAGCGCCGGAGAAACCACACTCTGCGAAACCGTAATCATATTATCGCGCAGCGGACTATTGATATTGCCTTGCGAATATTCGGCTTGTGTAGTGCCGAGTAGGCGGGTTGAATGCACAAGTTCTTGCTGCTGTGCAACTGCGGCATCGGCAGCTTTCAGTTTCGGACTGCTGCGCAGCGCCATCTGCACACACGAATCGAGCGGGAGCGCTGTTTGTGCCTCTGCATTGGTGCTCAGCAGCAGCGGAACCAGCACCAGCAAGGCGGCGGTGTTTTTCAGTTTCATGCGTTTGGCAAATTTTTGTTCAATGAGAAGATAAAGCACCGGCAACACAAGCAGCGTGAGCAGCGTTGCGCTGATGAGTCCGCCGATAACTACTGTGGCCAGCGGTTTCTGCACCTCGGCTCCTGCGCCGTTTGAAATAGCCATTGGCAAAAAGCCGAGCGAGGCAACAGTGGCTGTCATCAGCACCGGGCGCAGGCGAACGGCAATGCCGCGGCGGATAACGTTGAGTAAATCATCGGGGAGCTCTTCGTCTTTGAGGCGGTTGAACTCTGCAACAAGCACAATGCCATTGAGCACGGCAACACCAAACAGTGCAATAAATCCAACACCTGCCGAAATGCTGAACGGCATATCACGCAGCCAGAGCGCAACAATACCGCCCACTGCCGAAAACGGAATGGCGGAGAAAATCAGCAGCGAGTGCCGCACATTGCCGAAGTTGAAAAACAAGAGCAGTAAAATCAGCAGCAACGCAATAGGAACAGCAACAGCAAGCCGGCCGCGGGCTTCAACAAGATTTTCAAATTGTCCGCCGTAGGTTACAAACGAACCCGGCGGTAATTTTATCTGCGCTTCAATTTTTCCGCGCAGCTCTTCAACAACTGATTCCACATCGCGGCCACGTACGTTGAAGCCGATGGTAAGACGGCGCTTTGCATCCTCGCGCTGAATTTGGTTGGCGCCGGTTTCGGTATGCACATCGGCAACCTGCGTAATCGGAACCTGATGACCGTCGGGCGCGGTTACATACAATGCACGTACGTCTTCAATGTTGTTGCGGTGCGTTGAGTCGAGACGAACAACCAGATCGAAGCGGCGTTCGCCTTCAAACACCTGTCCGGCTGCTGCGCCCGCAAACGCAGTTTGCAGAGTGCTGTTTACATCATCCACATTCAGTCCGAACAGCGGCAATTGTTCGCGTTTGATGCGCACCACAATTTGTTCGAGACCGGAAACCTCTTCAACATACAAATCGCTTGTTCCTTCAATCGACGGAACGAGGCGCGAAATGCGTGCGGCAATGTTGGTAAGTGTATCGAGATCTTCACCAAAAATTTTCACTGCCACATCCTGCCGCGCACCGGTCATGAGTTCGTTGAAGCGCATCTGAATGGGCTGCTGAAAACCAAACGTAACACCGGGAATTACACGCAGGGCTTCACTCATTTTTTCAGCAAGTTCTTCACGCGTTTCGGCCGATGTCCATTCTTCGCGGTCTTTTAGTGTAATGATAAGATCGCCCGATTCAATAGGCATCGGATCAGTAGGTACTTCGCTGCTACCGATTTTAGCAACAACATGTTTTACTTCCGGGAAATTTGCACGCAAAATCTTCGCGGCT
>CALRTD020000400.1:0-4652 GCA_943371015.1 Synechococcus sp. UW140
CTGATGTTGAACTCAAATTTTGTTTGATTGAGTTTATTCCTTTTTACGGCCAGCATAAACATTTGTCGTATGCTTTCGGCAACGGGACCCTCGCCGCGCATGCGTGTGCCGAATCGGCTGTCGTTTACTTTGCCGCCGTGGCAGGCTTGTATTTGATGCCAAACTTTATCGGCGCGGTCGGGGAACGTTTTATCGAGCCAGTCGCGAAAGATTTCCCCTACTTGTCCGTTCAGCCGCACCATGGTGTAGCCGGCAGTTTGTGCACCTGCATTGGCTGCTGCATGCAAAATGGCCGGTATTTCGTGACTGTTGAGACCGGGAATGATGGGGGCGCTCATAACGCCAACAGGGATTCCGGCTTCGCGCAGTGCGGTAATGGTTTCGAGGCGCTGTTTGTAGGTTGCGGTGCGCGGTTCTAACTTCAGGCGCAGTGTTTCATCAAGCCCGGTAATGCTAATCATGACATGCACGAGCCGGTGTTCGGCCATTTCACGGAGTATATCAATGTCTCGTTTAACGAGTGCATTTTTGGTAATGATGGCTGCAGGATGCCGAAATTTCAGCAGTACTTTCAGCATATTGCGCGTGAGCTCATACTTCCGTTCCAGCGGCTGGTAGCAATCTGTATTTCCTGAAAACATAATTGCTTCGGGTTTCCAGCGCGGATTGCTGAGTTGTTTTTCCAGCAATGCAGGTGCGTCGGGCTTTACAATTATCTTCCGTTCAAAATCAAGACCGGCGCTGTAGCCCCAGTATTCATGGGCATTGCGGGCATAGCAATACACACATCCGTGCTCACATCCCTGATACGGATTCATCGACAACCCTTTCAGATCCGGGCTGTCAACTTTATTGATAATGGTTTTGGGATGGGTAAGTATGACCTCTGTTTTTTCATCCAGCAAAACAGGTTCGTCAATTACTTCAATATGCTCCTGCACAACTCGGTTTTTCAGAAAACGGTTATGCGGATTAAGCTGCGCTCCGCGCCCCCGAAAACGATCGGGAACAGTTAGTTGATCATCCATGATAAATGGGTGAAGTGAAAACGAAAAGAAATACGTTGCGCGTTGCGGTAAAGATAGTGCATCAAAGACCCCGTTGTCAAGTGTAAAGTGGAGAGTGTAAAGTGTAAAGCGATTCCTTTGTTCGATTGTAAAGTGTATTCTCGTTTTGCAGGGAAGTATGAATCAATATCTTATTACATAAAAAAACGAGGTGCGAACTTATGTACGCACCTCGTTTTACACTTTACATTTATCACTTTACACTTCCTATGTTCGATTGTAAAGTGTATTCTCGTTTTGCGGGGAGGTATGAATCAATATCTTATTACATAAAAAAACGAGGTGCGAACTTATGTACGCACCTCGTTTTACACTTTACATTTATCACTTTACACTTCCTATTTCACGCCTTCCTGCCCCACAACCTCTACCCATTGCCCCACATTGCGTGCATTAATTGACGCATCGTACATGGCTTCTGCGCTGAAACCGGGCATGTAGAAACGGCCGGTGTAGGCCGCATTGAGGCGAACGCGGTAGGTGCGTGTGCGCTGCGGTGCTATGCTGAAATATGTGAACACACGATCATCGCGGATGTCCTGATAGTTGAACGGATCGGTCATTACGCGGTTGACGCCTTCTTCCATACGCTCGTTGCGGATTTCCCAGCCGGAGGGGAAAATCTGACTCAGTGCAAGTTCGCGATACTCGCCGCGCACGCCGGTGTTGCCAACAGTAACTACGGCAACGAAATCTGTTCCCTGTTCAATTTTTGAAACATCGAGCGGGAGGCCGCTGTTGTCAAGATAGTTCACATCAATGCTCAGGCCTTCTGCCGAAGGTGTTTCCATTCCGGCTTCCGGAACTCCGGTAAGCATGATGCGCACAAACACGGTTCCTGTGCCGTTGTTCTTGATGGTTACTTTTCCGGCTTCTGCACCGGTTATACTGATATCGGTAAGCGAAACCGGTTTGCCATCGTTGGCTGTGCCTTGCTTGCCGTTAACCGTGTAGGTGCAGTTGACACCTTTCGCGGTTTTATCGCCGGTCGCAAATTCTGATAACGAAAGCAGACAGTAGGCTGTGGTTTGTGTGCTCATCCAACTGTTGCGGTTCAGCTCTTCTGAAATCATTTTGGCAACAGGTGCTGCTTTGGTGCGCTGGCCCATCAAACTCAATGTTTCGAGAATCATTGCCAGATCGCGTTCATCGGAACCGAAGGTGTAGGAAAGCTCGGCATAGTTGGTTACCACTGTAGAAAGGCCGGCTATCATTTGCTTGGCAATTTCGGGCTGACCGGCCAGCTGATACGCCGCAGCTAGTCGCCATTTGGCTGTTGCATTCAGCGATTTGTGTTCGCGCAGGCGGTTCATCGCGCCGAGCTCGGGTGCTTTTGCTTTTGCCAATGTGTAGAGGCGATACGCCTGCACCAGATCATCGTTGTAGTAGTAATGCTGATCGGCGCGGGGTGTCCAGCTGATGGCTTGCTGGCGCTGGAATTTTTTCCAGTTGTCGATCAATCCTGCCGGCAGTGAGTAGCCGTGTTCTTCGGCTTCGAGCAGGAAGTGGCCGGCGTAGTTGGTGCCCCATTCGCTCGGCGTCTGATCACCGGGCCAGTAGCCAAGCGCTCCGGAAGGAGTCTGGAAACTGCGCAAGCGGTTGATAGCGGCTTTCACATTGGCTTCGGTTACTTTGCGGCGCTCTTCGCCAAGCGTCATCAGTTCGCTCAGGTAAAGCTGCGGGAATGCTGCCGAGGTGGTTTGCTCTACACAGCCGTGCGGATAACGCATCAGGTAATCGAGACGGCGGCCGAGGTTGAGCGGGGGGATGGTGCTCAGTTCGAGTTTGCCGCTGTTTGTTCCTGCTATGCCTGCGGGTGTGTATGCACTTGTCCAACTTTGGCCCGGATCAATGGCGGCTTCAATAACATTGGTTTGCCGGGTGTTCGGATTGCGCACATCAATTTCAATTTCAGTAACAGCGCGTTCTTTTCCGCTTGTAGCTACAATGCGCACCTTGCCAACGCCGGCCATTTTAGCCACATTGAGGCGGAAGGTTTCAACCTGTTCACCAACTTCGTTGAAGCGAACAGTTTTTGTAACTGCACCATCAACGCTGAACATTTTATCGGTAGTAACAGTTACCGAAACATTCTTCACAAACTTTTCCATTGCAAAAATGTTCACCGGCAAATCAACTGTTTCGCCCGGACCAACCACGCGCGGCAGTGTGCCTAAAATCATCAGCGGTTTGCGCACGGGCACTGCTGTTTCAGCTTTTCCGTAAGCTGCATTTTGTCCGGCAATCACCATTACGCGCACCGAGCCAACATACTGCGGAATTGAAATTTTATGATCGTTGCGGCCGCCTTTTTTCAGTTCAAACGGGCCTATGTAGCGCACCATCGGTTTAAAGCGGTTGGCTTTTTGTCCGCCGTTCGGGCCGTTGTCGCCGTCGCCGCCAATACCGAGCACACGTTCAAGTTCGGCACCGTAAGCGCCCATTACCATATCGTACATATCCCAGGTTTTTACACCCAGCGCTTCGCGGGCGTAGAAATTCGCCCAGGGATCGGGAGTTTTAAAGCGGGTAATATCCAGCAAACCTTCATCAACAATAGCAAGTGTGTAGGTCATTGCTTTGCCGTTCTTTTCGCTTACGGCAACATTCACTGTTTCCTCTGGCGCCCAAACGGGTTTTGTGGTAATAACCGGTTCGATGTGTGTTTCTGCATTATCAATTTCTATGGGAATAACACCATACAAACGAATCGGTGCATCGTTCTTCACCTGTGCGTGTGGCTGCAGGAGGGTTACGTGTACATAAACGTTTGGTGCCATGGCTGCGGTTACCGCAATTTCTGTGCTGATATTGCCTTTGGCCTTGGTTTCAGCCCAAATGGTGCTGATGATACGTGAACCGTTTTCAACACTGATTAAAGCGCGGCCTTGTCCGGGCGAAGGAATGGTAAGTTTGATTTTGTCGCCAACTTTGTATTGCTTTTTATCGGAACTAAACTGAAGCATTGTAGCTGCTTCGGAGTTCTGCATAGCTCCGCCGCCGCCATACGGCCAGTCGAACCAGGCTACAGAGCCGGTAGAGTGTCCGCTCTCTTCATCGGTAATGCGGATGAGGTAGCGGCCCCAGTCTTCTTTACCAATTTTTACATTGATTGCGCCGCGGCCTTTGGCATCGGTGGTGGTTTGTGTTTCGTAATACGGACTGTAGTAGCTGCTGTTTACATAGTTGGCCATGTCGTTGTAGCTAGAGCTCCACCACCAGCGCCAATCCATTTTGTAAATTTTTACAGTAAGCTTGCTGCGGGCTTCGGGTGCACCATTTTGGTTGACACTAACAATGGGTATCGAATAATCGCGGTCGGTTTCCAGCATTCCGCCCCAGCCGCTGCCTTTGGGCACAAGCACGCCTACATAATGTGTAAACGGCGAGTAGTTGATCGAGAAACGGTCAACGCTGAATGCGCCGCCCTGCTCAAACACGCGGGTGTTGAAACTTGCGCGCAGCATGCCCGGAGCATTAGAAGCACTCAGGTCGGGCGAAAATTCGGCATGTCCGTTATCGTCTAAGCGGCCATCGTAAACGGTTTTATTTTCTGAATAGAAATTGGTGGCCGGATCATCAAAC
>CALRTD020000401.1:0-4650 GCA_943371015.1 Synechococcus sp. UW140
CTGATTATTCACTATGGTGCTGAAAAACGGTAAATCACCGTACACTGTGATTATTCGATATTTTTACCTTCCAGTGCATCCCAATACTCAACAGCCCGCCGGGTGTGCGGAATAACAATAGTTCCGCCAACAATATTGGCTACAGAAAAAATCTCAAACACCTCATCGCGGGTTACACCCAACTCATAACATTTACCGAGATGATACTTTACACAATCATCGCAGCGCAGCACCATTGATGCAACCAAGCCCAGCATTTCCTTGGTTTTGGTTGAAAGCGCACCATCCTGATAAGTATTTGTATCCAGGTTAAACAAGCGTTTCAGCACCAAATTATCAGCACCAAGAATTCGCTCGTTCATTCGTGCGCGATAGTCGTTAAAGTCGTTTACGAGATCCATTACTTAGAAGTGTTAAGTGTAGAGTGTAAAGTGAAAGGTGTCTGGTGCAAAGAAATGAGAAATGGAGAAAATATGTTTCGTTTTCCACTATACATTCTTCACGTTGTACTTTTTATTTAGTAGGAAAAAATAGTTTTCGCTCTCCACCTTACACTCTCCACTTTACACTTTTTCCCTTATTTTCTCTTGCCTCCGCACCACAAAAATGCTGGCTTCAAACAATATCCAGAGCGGAACAGCTACCAGCATTTGTGTGAACACATCGGTGGTAGGCGTAATAACTGCGGAAATAATGAGCACTACAATGAGTGCAATCCGCCGGTTTTTACGCAGGAAGCCCGAGGTGAGAATTCCGAACCGGGCGAGGAAGAATGCTACGATAGGCAACTCAAACACGATGCCCATAAGCAGCACCAGGGTTGAAACTACGGAGATGTACGAATCGAGTGTAAACTGGTTGATGATTTCGGGATCTACCTGATAGCCGCCGAGGAAGTAAACAGCCATTGGCGAAACGATAAAATAGCTGAATGCAACGCCCATCAGAAATAATACAGAAGCATAGGCAATAAAACCGCGTGCGGCATTGATTTCTTTTTGTCCGAGAGCAGGCTTCACAAAACGCCAGAGTTCCCACAGCAAATACGGGAAGCCAAGTACAATGCCGGCTACCAGGGCTACCCACATGTGACTGGTAAACTGCCCCGTTACTTCAATATTTTGAAATTTGAAACTAAAATCAGTGAAGCAAAGTGACTCGCCGAGATTAATGTTTTGGGAGATTTTGCAGAGCAACTGAAACGTAATGAACTCCGGCTTACTGGGCCCCATCACAATTTTACCGAAGAGAATTTCAGGATAACAGAATGCAACACCGGCAAAGGTGAAGATAACCAGTGCCGCCCGCACCAGATGCCAGCGCAGTGCGCTGAGGTGGCTCATAAACGACATTTCTGTGCCGTCTGCTCCTGTTTTTTTACCAAATAATGCTGCCATCGGATTGGGCGCAAAGATAAGAGTTTTCGGTGCGCCCGGGATCCGGGAAAATGAATCGTGAAATTAATGCACAATGCGCTTTACCGTTTGCCCGCCCTCTTTTGATGTGATACTGAGCAGATAAATACCTGCGGGTAAAATTTCACCTGTGCTGATCTGGCTGCGGCCGGGCAGGAGTGTGCCTGTTAACACTACCTGCCCGAGCGCGTCTGTCAGTGTATATACTGCCGGCTCCATTCCGGCATACTCTACCTGAAGCACTTCTGTAAACGGATTGGGATAAACACTCACCTGCGGTCGGAAATCGGAAACCGGTAGTCCGACGGTAAATGAGCCTGTATCACATACCGGAAACGTGCTCACCAAAGGCGCAAAAAAAGCAGCCAGGTTATTTTCGCGCAGCAATGCGTTGTCATAAGCATGGCAAGGATTATTCACCTGATCCAGACAACTGCCGGGACCTATCAAATAACTGTAAGGAAAATTAGTTGCCGTAAAATCGTTTTGAATGGTGTAGCCGTATGCATTCGCTGTATTGAGGTTGCTGAATGCGCGACTGCCGTAAACATACGGTGTATTGGCAATGCCAAAACAATTGTAGCCATTGGTAAAACACCAGTTCAGACCGGTAAATACCCGCGCCCGGTCTATCGGCACAATCATATCACAGGGCTGATGATAGGAATATATTGCGGGCTTAATTGAACCAACCTTGCTTTGCTGTAAAAGATCGGTAAGCATAGCGCCAAACATATTCCCAACGCCTTTTATTGTATAGTGAACTGTGGTTGGTTCAATTGCCCCGTCGACACTGCCCAAATCAGGACGCGGCACTCCTGAAAGCAAAAACTGTTCACCAACATTGTAGCTGCACGAGAGATTAGATGAATGTGGATTGGCCGCATCAGGAAGTAAACCGGCTTCTGAAAATTTTTCGGAAGCTGTATCTAAAAGCGCAACGCCAAGTGCAGTAAATGCTCCGGCACTTTCGCCAACGACAAACACGTTAGCGGTATCAATTCGGTAAAATTGATTGCGATTGATCATATACCGCAATGCTCCTTTTGAATCCTGTATAGCGCGATAATAGGCTCTGTACCACTCGGCAGTGTCAGTTGCAAAAGTGCAACTGTAGTTCGGGAAATTACAGGAACGCAGCGAATCATCAGTTACAAATCCCAATCGGTACTGAACGGTGACTGTAACATAACCGCGTTTGGCAAACTCGCGGCAAATGTAAATCACACTAGCATCGTCTTTACTGCCTTCAATAAAAGCCCCGCCGTGAATAACCATCATCAATGGCCGCCGTGAAATTTGCTGCGGATCATTACACACCGGCGAGTAAATATTAATACGCAATGAATCAACAGTACCATTGAAGTTAACAGCCGAACCGTAAACAACATTCATTGTACTGTCATAGCTGTATTTTTTAGTAATCCACTGCTGTGCATCAGCAAAAAAAGAAAGCAGCAAAAAACAACTCAGAGCAATTATTTTTTTCATGTGATTCGACTTATTCAATAAATATATAACCATTATACAATTAATGAAAATAAATAAATCTCTTGATGCAAGTTAATGTACTAAGGATGCTGCTTCAGCCGATATAAAATCTGGCCGCAATTCTGTTAAAATTCGGTGAACTTATTATCTTCACCCTACCATGAACACCTCCAACCGCTTATTCCCCCCCCAACTCCGCCAACCTGCTTTTATAGCTGTTGCTGTAGCTCTGTTACTGCTTACATTTTGGGCCTATAAAAATCATTTCGATAATCCTTTTCACTTTGACGATTCGCATACGATTGAAAAAAATATGTCGATTCGTGACCTGAGTAATTTACCCGCTTTTTTTACAGATGCCACTACATTCAGCACTAATCCTGCCAACCGTCCGTGGAGACCGGGAGTAACAACGCTTAATGCCATTAACACAGCAATGAGCGGTGGTGTGCCGGAACCATTCTGGTTTCATGTTACCATTTTTACCGGCTTTCTCATTCTCGGGGCACTCATTTTTATGATGGTGCTGCATCTGCTTCATTTTTCGTTGCCTGACTTTAACGGCAAACACTGGCTGGCACTTGCTACAACCGGATTGTTTTGGCTGCATACGGCAAATGCAGAAACCATTAACTATGTTATTTCTCGTTCCGATGCCGGCTCAACACTGCTTATTGTTCTTGGAGTATTGATGTTTATGCGCTCAGAACGTTTGCGGAATAACTATGTATTTATTCTCCCGTTTGTTGTTGGCTTCATGATTAAAGAACCTGCTGTAATGGCAGTTCCGCTGATTGCTGTTTATCTCTGGCTTTATGGCGTTCCGGGCAATAACCTGCGCAGCAATCTCCCCAAACTGGCTATTGCCATGGGAGCACTCATTTTTATGTTCCTTATTTCACGATTGCTTACACCACCTACCTGGACATCGGGCGGAGAAAAATGGTATGATTACCTTACAACACAGTTTTTTGTTATTGTACATTATTTCAATACTTTTTTCCTCCCGCTGCACCTGAGTGCTGATACCGACTGGGGAATTATTTACGATCCAACCGACGACCGTGTTCTTGCCGGTATTTTTATCATCGGAACGCTTCTTTTACTTGCCTGGCGGTGTTCAAAACAAAAAGAAACCAAGGGAGTTACATTTGGTATTCTCTGGTTTTTTCTTGCGCTGGCACCAACATCAAGCGTTATGCCTTTTGCAGAAGTACTGAACGACCACCGTACTTACTTCCCTTATATCGGGCTGATTATTGCTTCGGTTTCAGGAATAGGTTATTTGCTAAATAAATACAGTACAAATCCCAATATTAATCTCATCAGATACGGCACTACTGCATTTCTTTCATTAACTCTGGTGCTGCACGCCTGGGGAACACATAAACGCTGTGAAGTTTGGGGAAGTGCGTTTACATTGTGGAAAGATGCTGCCGAAAAAAGTCCGCTCAATGGCAGAGCTATTATGAACTACGGTCTCGCACTTTTATCGCAAAGCGATTATACAGGAGCTGAAGTACAATTTACAGAAGCACTGCGGCTTTCGCCTACATACTCTTATGCCAATATCAATATGGCAATTGTAAAAGAGCATCTTGGTCAGCGGGTAATGGCAGACACACTTTATGAGCGGGCAATGCGTTATGCGCCTAATGATGCTGAATCGTATTACTACTATGCGCTGCATCTTTTCAATACCGGGCGTATCGAGCTTTCGCAAAAACTTACAAGCGATGGACTG
>CALRTD020000402.1:0-4650 GCA_943371015.1 Synechococcus sp. UW140
TTCATGCTGTGCTGTAACAAACCGGTAACCCTGAACCGTCTTATTCATGAAACTCACCAACAACTACACAACACTAAACAACGCTGCACCATGAAAAAGCTCGTACTCTTCTTCGCCCTTTTCCTCGCTTTCACATTCACCGCTAACGCCGGCAACGGTCACCGCGATCTGATGAAGCGCATCAACAACCAGCTTGGTTTTACAGCCAAAGAAAAAGCTGAACTCGGAACAGGCGTTGCGGTTGTAACATTTACAATCGACGGAAACGGACAGATCAATGTGCAGACTTGCGATGCAACTACCGAAGCTCAAAAAGCAGCGGTAACCGAACGCCTCAATAAATTTTATGTATACAATGCGCCGGTTACTCCGGGTGCTGTTTATATGATGAAAGTTGATTTTACGCAGAAGTAATTTTCTGCAACATCCCCAAGAAAAGAAAACCTCTCGAAGTAGTTCGGGAGGTTTTTCTTTTGTAAATCGTCACTTCTTTTTCTTGAACGTTTCTAATGTAAGCCTGGCAATATCTTGTGTAATTTTTGTTGGCGAATGGCAATCACAATTGCTAAAGCCAACTACATAAATATCTTCTTCCGGAATGTAAACGCCCATCGATTTATAACCAAAAATACTGCCACCATGCTCTCTGTCAGGAGTACCGTTAATTTCTCTGATATGCCAGCCATATCCGTAAGTAAATTCTTCGCCGCTGTTTAATTTGTATTTCATAAACGCTTTCTTCACATTCTCGGCTTTCAGCAAAACATTTGTGTTCAATGCAATTTGCCATTTCAGCATATCATCAACGGTTGACATTAAGGAGCCGGAAGCAAAAGGAACACTGAAACTGATGACCGTTTTATTTACGTAGCCACTTTCTTTCTTTTGATAACCATACGCACGGTTCTTAATTACTTGTCTGTCGCTGTTGTAGCAGGAATGTGTCATTCCAGCTTTTTCAAAAATGCGTTTTTCAATAAAATCCTCATACGTTTCGCCTGAAACCAACTCAATAATATAACCCAATACTACGTAGCCAGAATTGTTGTAATCAAACTTCTCGCCGGGGGCAAAATCTACAGGCTCATTCTTAAAGAAATCAACCATCATCTGAGGCGTCATTTCTTTTTGGGCGATATCACGAAGCGTTTTCATTTTTGTGAAATCTTTTATTCCGGATGTGTGTGTGAGTAAATGATGAATAGTTATTGTATTGCCGGAAGGATAATCAGGAATGAACTTTGAAATTGTATCTGACACACTCAGCTTACCTTGCTCTTCAAGCATAAGCACAGCTATAGCCGTAAACTGTTTTGTCATTGACCCAATCTGGAATACATGATCTGTTGTGAGATCCGTATTTAATTCAATGTTCGATTTGCCAAATGCTTTCTTGTAGATTGGTTTACCATTTTTGGTAACCATAAAAACTCCGCCGGGACCTTCACTATCATTAAATTCGGAAGCGATCAAACTGTCAATCTTACTTTCAATACTTTTTGAAGATGAACGATAAGATGCTGTAAGGATTACTAAAAGCAGAACAGCGATAAGCTTGAATGACTTCTCCATGTTTATGTTAATGTTGTTTAGTTTTAGTTTAGATACATTCGTATCAATATGTTGCATCAACTCAAATTAATCAGCTAACGATTAGGTGATTTTGTTTGTGTATTTATTTGTTAATGCCTTACCAATAAAGACGTTTAGCGGCAGAATAGGTTACTGAAAAAATATTTTTTCAGTACCAATTCCGACAATAGAGTAAAAACAATGAAGCAACGATCACCAGCGAATCACAAAATCTTCTTTCACCTGTCCTTTGCGAAAAAACACTAATCCAAAATCAAAAACATCAATCGTTACCGTCACGTTTTTGTTTGCTTGTATCACTTTCCAAGCCTCTTCCATTTCTATTGACCAGTGAATATCATCAAAAATAAAAACGCTGTTTTCGTGTGCAAAAGGCAGGCAGGTGTTGAAATAATCGAGTGTTGGCTGTTTGCGGTGATTGCCATCAAAGTAAACATAGTCAACACTTTTCAGTGCTTGCAGCGCTGGTAAAAGTTCGTTCTCAAATGTGCCGGTGCGTAACTCGATTTTTGTTTGCTGTTGCTTAAATATCTCTGCCGCTAATGCCGATGTTTGCGGACAACCTTCAATGGTAATAAACTTCGCATCAGGAGCAGCACTTTGCTGATAAAGCGTTGTAATGCCCAGCGATGTGCCCAGTTCAAGCATCGTACCCGGCGCAAAGTGCCTCACTAAACGATACAGAAATTGCGCCGCATGCGGTGGCTTGGCTGCCCGCTTCGCAATATCTGCAACCACACGCGGACCAGATACACCTGTGCCAAAATCACTCACCTCTATTGTATCGTGGTTGTTTTGGCACAACGTCCGCCAAGCCTCTGCAGGATGCGAACCAAAATCATCAGCTGATGCAGGTGGAAAAACGTTTTCGTTCAGCGCATACACAAAAGGCGAATGTACACCGTGCCTGTTTTTTGCAACAGTCCGATATTTTATCCATGCTTTTGCGCGAAACCAAACAGACATTAGTTGGAAAGTATTGTAAACTCGGTACGCCTATTCTTCTGCCGATTTTCGGGCGTATCGTTGGCTACTTTGGGTTTTGTATCACCGTAGCCTTTGCTCGTTAAACGCGATGCATCTATACCGCCATTTATCAAATAATCAACTACCGCCTTTGCACGATTTTGTGAAAGAGTTAGATTAGCTGCCGGTGAACCTACATTATCGGTATGCCCGCTGAGTTCAGCGCGGATATTCGGATTGGCAGTAAGGAAGGCAATCAGTTTATCGAGTTCTGCTTTTGATTCGGGACGAAGATCAAATTTCCCGGTTTCAAAGAATACGTTTTTCAAATCTACAGCCACACCGGGCTCAATGGGTTGCAGCGGAACATCCATACGAACAGGTTTCGTGGGGTCTTCCGAAGCTTTAAGCTGAAATGTTTCGGAGAAAAACAGGTAACCCGGACTGCTTACATTCAATGCATAGTTTTTATTAACCGGAATACACACTAAGAATTCACCCGAAACAGGATCAGACATAGATGCAGCAACCACAGTTCCGGTTTCAAGATCAATCAGTTCGAATGATGCAGAAAGCGGTTTTGTTGTTTTCTTATTGAACACTTTGCCCTTCATATAGGTAACCTGAACCGGCTGCGCAATTTTCGGAAGCTCAAACATATAAATGTCTTCGCAGCCTGCTGTTCCTTCACGGTCTGAAGAGAAATACGCATAATCGCCTTTACTGTTCACAATCAATCCGCTTTCATCTTTAAACGTATTGATCGGATAGCCGAGGTTTTCGGGCTTGCCCCAATTCCCGTCAGGCATGCGGCGCGAAACATAAAGATCAAGGCCGCCCATGCCAACATGTCCGCTTGATGCGAAGTACAGTGTTTGGTTATCCGGATGAATAAACACGCCTTCTTCACGGCCGGGTGTGTTAATGGTTTCACCCAAATTCACCGGCTGGCTCCACGAATTGTCGGGCTGCAAAATACTCATCCATATATCGCCATCACCAAGTCCGCCGGGGCGATTGCTCACGAAATAAAGTGTCTTCCCGTCGGACGAAAACGAAGGCTGCGATTCCCAATAACGTGTATTGAGCGGTCCGCCTACATTGCTGGCGCGGCTCCATTGTCCGTTTACTTTTTTGGTAAAGAAAATATCGCAACTTCCGAAACCTTGCCGGCCATTGCCATAGTCGCCGTATTCTTCGCAGGCAGCAAAGAACAGAAAACGTCCGTCGGGCGAAAGGCTCGGAGCGCCTTCGTTTCGGTCAGAATTCACCATCGGACTTAATCCCGAAGCTACACTCCACTCGCCGCCCGGGTTACGGTAGCTTACAAAAAAATCTTCCTGTGAAACGCGCAGCACACCGTTCTCATCGGGCTTACGGCTGTTGCGGGTAAAGAGGAACATGCTTTCATCGGCAGTAAGATTGGGGAAGTATTCGCACTCGGCACTGTTAATGCCGTTTCCAGCATTCATCGGATTAAACGGAACAGGATTGGCCATTGCATTCATCGCAAAATCGCAGGAGGCAACACCAATTTCGGCTTTCGTAAAATAGATCTGACTCACACCGCGCGGATTGCGTTTAATGAATTCCTGATAATGCTTTTTTGCATCAGCATAGCGCCCCACTTTCATTTCGGCCATGGCACAATCGTAATAACTGTGCAAACTGATATTGGGATTCACCCCGAAAGCCTTGTTAAATGCATCGGCACAATCAGCCCACTGCCGGCGTTCGCCGTGAATATTGGCTTTGAGCAGATACGCTTCCGCAAAATTCGGATCGGCCGCAACGGCTTTCTCGATTTCCGTCAACGCTTCTTCGTATTTGTAGCCGTTGCGATATGCCTGCGCTGCGCGGTAAGCTTTCTCCGCTTTCTTGTTTGTTGTTGAAAGCACCTGCGGCGGCTGAGCACGGCAAGAGGTGAGAATGCCGGTGAGAGCAAAAAAGAGAATCAGAATGCGTTGTGCCATCATCATGGTATGTGCATGTATTTATGCGTTTGCAGCGACATATTCCACTTCGGATGCTGCATTACGTAATCAACTAATTGAGGCATTATGCGTTCAGCGCGACTCCATTCGGGCTGTA
>CALRTD020000403.1:0-4606 GCA_943371015.1 Synechococcus sp. UW140
GCGTTTGGGAGAAAATGCAAAACTTCATGCTGCCGAACATCTCAATCAGGCTCTGGCAACCAAAAAATTATCTGATTTTTACAGCCTAATTGCCGCAGCAAAGTGAAACTGCTCATCATCACATCTCGCATTCCCTGGCCGCTCGAAAAGGGCGACAAACTGCGCATGTATCATCAGCTGCGGCTGCTGAGCAAAGAGCATGAAATTATTCTTTGTGCGCTGAATGATACGAAGATGAATGCAGAAGCAGATACCGAACTCCGGAAGTTCTGCAAACACATTCACTACATTCATTTCTCTAAACCTGTGCTGGCTATGAATTTGCTGCGCACACTGTTCGGGAAACTTCCGTTTCAGGTGGGGTATTTCTGGCACCGGAAAGCGCAGAAATTAGTCGATAGCTTTGTTGCGCACTATAAACCTGATGCCATTTACTGTCAGCTTATCCGTACCAGCGAGTATGCACGAAAACACAAACGTGTTCCGAAAGTATTGGATTATATGGATGTGTTTTCGAAAGGAACGGAGCGACGAATAGAAAAAGTTCCGGGCTGGAAACGCTGGTTATTCAAGACAGAATGGAAACGGTTGCTGAATTACGAGCGGGATATTTTTGATTCGTTTGATGGACACATTATTATTTCGGAACAAGACCGTTCACTGATTCCGGTTTCATCTCCCGAAAAAATTACTGTGATTCAGAATGGTGTGGATATGGATTTTTTCCGGCCAATGGATATGGTCAAAACACACGATATTCTCTTCAACGGTAATATGAGTTATCCGCCCAATGTGGAGAGTGTGCAATTTCTGGCCGGTAAAATTCTTCCGCTTGTAAAAGCGAAAAAGCCGGATGCTAATCTGCTGATTACCGGGGCAACACCATCGGCTGCCGTACTCGCACTGCGCAATGAAAGCGTTACCGTAACAGGCTGGGTGGATGATGTACGCACCGGTTTTGCGCAAAGCCGGATGCTTGTAGCTCCGATGCAATCGAGTATCGGATTACAAAACAAATTGCTGGAGGCAATGGCGATGCGTATTCCGTGCCTTACCACAACGCTTTCTAACAATGCACTGAAAGCAGAAGCCGGAAAGCAAATTATAGTAGCTGATACTCCCGAAGCCTTTGCCGATGCTGTTTTACATTTATTGAATAATGAACAGGAAGCTGACGCTCTTGCACAGGCTGGCTACGAATTTGTACACGAATATTTTAGCTGGGAAGGAAGCGTTCGTAAACTGAATGAAGTTTTTGATCGCGTTACAAAAAAAGAAGACGAATGAAATTGTTCGTGCAACTGCTTGTGCTGATTGTGGCTTTTACATCGGCTTCTTGTGAGCCAGTTCAAAATGCTGCTGCAAAAACAACGCCTGATTTATTTTTGTCGGGTATTTCACCAGACACAGTACTTGTAAACGGCCACAAACTTTATATCTACAGATTACCCGAAGAATGCAAGCCGGAACTCACTCTCGTTAGACCATCACGTACCGACAGTTCAATTTCACTTTGTGTAGCCGCCGCATTTACCCGCCTCGACAATGGCAGTGTTGACGGACTTTTTGCAGTAAACGGCGTGGTAAGCGGCACAGTGAGCAAGCGCTTGGGCGGCGGCTGCTTGCTGAATCCCGGAAAATCTTTTGTGCGAATGTTTGGTACTCGCGATGCTGCGCTGCTTACACAAGGCTGGATAGACTCTTCCATTATCCAAACCAAAGCTTCTTTTTTTCAGCAATTGCAGTTGGTGCGTGATACTCAGGCACTGCGGTATGGAAAAGATGTTTCGCTTTTTCAGCGAAGGGCTCTGGTTACATTCACAAACTCATCGCGCAAACCGGCTGTTATTGAAAGTGCTGCTGAAATTACACTTCAGCAATTTGCCGATGCACTTTCACAACTTGCTGTAAAAGATGCAATATATCTGGATATGGGTGGTTGGGACGAAGGCTGGATAAGGACTGCAGACGGAAAACGAACAACAATAGGTTTAATTCGTTCGCAAACTGCGCGGCAATGCAACTGGTTGGTTTTTAAAAAATCGAACTAGCGGTTTAGTTTGTGTAGAAATAAGTGGACTAATTTTCTTAGTATTCTCTTACTTTCCAGCTCATTTACGTTCAAATCAGTTTACGAAAGCGAAATTTTTACTGGCATTACATCCAATTAATCCATACACAATACCGTGATTTACTGATAGTTAATCATAGTCAGTATTTTTTAGAACGATTTTTTCAAAATTTTCATCCGTTAATGCTGGTTCAGTTGTCAGAGGTGTATAAATCAAAAATCATACATCATGACAAGCAAAATGAATCAGGTTCAAATGAACAGTTATGGCACTGCTGAAGTGTTAAATCTGGTTAGCGCAGCAATTCCAACGCCTAAAACCGGAGAAGTAATAATTAAAGCAGAGGCTATCGGTGTAAATTATGCCGACATACTTCGCCGCCGTAATCAGTATTTTCAGCCAACTCCGCTACCCTATGTTTTAGGTTCCGAATCTGTGGGCAAAATAGTGGCTGTAGGCGAAGGTGTTGAACAGCCCTATTCCATTGGCACACGGGTATTGGCGATACTACCGTTTGGCGGCGGTTATGCCGAATATGTTGCGGCTATTGCCCAATACTGCGTGCCTTTGCCTCCAACAATTGACACTGCTTCTGCAGCCGGACTATTTGTGCAGGGCTCAACAGCGCAGCTTATGATTTCACAATACGCAAAAGAGCTGAACGGAAAAACAGTGCTGATTAATGCAGCCGCAGGCGGTGTTGGCTCGCTGCTGGTTCAACTTGCAAAAATGCAGGGCGCAACTGTTATTGCCGCTTGCAGCACGGATGATAAGCTACAACTGGCAACTGAACTCGGCGCCGATTTTACGGTTAACTACAGCCAACCCAACTGGAGCGAAATTGTGAAACAAGCTTCAAACGGAAAAGGAGCAGCTATTGCTTTTGAAATGGTTGGCGGAGAGGTTTATAATGAAACCGTAAAATCGCTTGCTCAGGGTGGACAGCTTATTGTTTATGGATGTGCCAGCGGTATTCAGGGCACAATTCATCCTGAATATTTTGTGGATGAAAACATTTCACAAGCAGGATTCAATCTCGCATTCTACATTACCAATAAAGCTGAGTTGTGGCAGGAAGCGCTTGGAAATGTAATAGGCATGGTAGCGCAGGGGCAATTGAAAATTTTAACCGGTAATCAATTTTCCCTCAAAAATGCTGCCGAAGCTCACCGGCAAATTGAAGCACGCCAAACTACAGGTAAAGTAATTCTCACCGTTAACAACCAGCAGCCCTAAAGAGATTTTTTGCGTTAACTCTGCTTATCACTTCAGTAGTTTTCGGGCTAGCGATCCGCAAAGGCTTGTCAGCGCGATGATGACTTACTCTCACCTGATAAAAACAACCGACAGCATTTTGGCGAACGCCCTGCTGATCATGATACGTGCAGTTTCAAGAAAAGACCAGTAAAATAAACTCACACGGTTATCAAAAGCAAGAAACAGAAACTGGAGTATATCCTGGAAACGGATATACTCCAGTTTCAAAAAAACGAATCACTATGGATAAACTGTTTGAAAACTCGCTGTATAGTTTTTCAATCATCCGGAATGAAAGAAACATTCTCTTTTTTGATTGGACGCACCAAACCAGCGAAATGAATTACGAAGACTTTCAGGAAGCATGTAACAACTTTGCCGGCTTTGCATGGCAGTACGGTACATTATATCTGTTAGTTGATACGCGCAAATTTAGTTTCAGACTTCCGGCTGATTTTGAGCAATGGAGAGAACAAGAATTAAATCCGAGGTACTACAGCCTCGGCATACGTAAGTTTGCATATATTACTACACCTGAACACATTACTGATAGGAAAGATAGTCCTGCACAGGACGGAAAATTTGAAACCCGAAATTTTGTTACCGAACAAGATGCATTAACGTGGCTAAACCAACACTAAATGAATAACGAGCAAATACTCAAAAATGCACTGGGCGGCGATATTCACGCTTTCAATACCCTGTTCTCTGAATTTCAACATCAATTGAAATCCTATTTGTACAGACTTCTTGCCAACCGCAACGATGCCGAGGATATTACACATGATACATTTATAAAAGCATTTGATAAATTAAATACATTTAAAGGCGAATCATCGCTTAAAACATGGGTATTTCAGATAGCCACAAACCTAGCATTTACGCACTTGAAACGGTTAAAACGATGGACGCCCGACGTAAGTGAACAGGCGAAAAATTTGGTTCTCGGAAATCCATCTTTAAGACAGGAAATTATTTCCGTACATGAAAATTCGCCTGATGCAAATTATGACATCAAAGAACACATTGATACCTGCTTTACCTGTATTTCGAAAAATCTTCCCATTGAAAATCAAATCGCTCTTTTGCTGAAAGATGTATATGCGTTTTCGGTAAACGAAATTTGTCAGATACTCGGCAAAACAGAAGGCGTAATCAAGTATTTACTGCAAGACGGACGAAAAACAATGACGGATACGTTCGATAACCGTTGTGCACTGGTCAATAAAAATGGTGTTTGCCATCAATGCTCTGAATTGAACGGTTGGTTTAATCCG
>CALRTD020000404.1:0-4601 GCA_943371015.1 Synechococcus sp. UW140
GAAAGCAGCTGATGCTGATGCTTTGGCAAAAAGCTACAATGAAGCATCGCGGGTTGATGCCGGTATGATTGGCAACGGTTTTCGCGCTGCACATTTAAATGATTCGCTGATGAAGCTTTGGGCTGCTGATTCGCTCAATCCCGACCGGAATATTGCTTTGGCACAAAGCCTCATCAACACCGCCGAATTTTATCCCCGTGCCCGCACCATGCTGAACCGTGCGCTGGTAAGCAGGCCCGGAGATGCAAATGCCAGACTTCTGCTCGATTCTGTTTCAGCACGTGAGCGGCGAATGCCTAAGCCACCCAAACCGTAGCGCCTTTCGGCTAAAATTCGTCGGCTGATACTTGTTTTCTGCCGAATGCCAGTTGTTTTCTGCCTTAACGCACTAGCGCTAACCCTTTGATAATCACAATTAACCAAAAACTGTTAATAATTGCGGCAGGATACTTGTAACGTTTGCATGCCTCTGCTCGTTAATTTTGCATGAATAAACGATACATGTCGTCACGTAATACTCAGTTTCAGCAATTCTTTGCCAAAATGAACATTGGCGGTGCAGTCAGCATCAATGACCTGCGCGACAAGGAGTTCAGTGGCCAGTACCTCAATGAGGAAGAACGGTTGGCACTTTACAATTTCGACCGTTTCCGTATCGAAGAATTGAATGCACAACCCAACGATGCCGCTTTTCACGAGCGCTACCGCCAACTGCAGGTTATGGCTAATCTGGCCGACTGGCGCGATTTTCTGAATATTGACAGCCTGCGGGGCATTGCCTGAATGCCCGCGGAACCGGAATAAAAAAGCTCCCTTCATCATTTTGAAGGGAGCTTTTTATTTGTGTGAAAATCAATTAGTGGTGATGACCACCAGCACCGTGTACGTGACCGTGTGCAAGTTCTTCGGCATCAGCAGCACGCACTTCGATAACTTCTCCAACGAAGTGAAGTTGTTTACCGGCAAGCGGGTGGTTGAAATCCATACGAACATGATCGGTTTCAACGGCCAGCACTTTGCCCCAGAGGCGGTTGCCTTCGTTGTCCATCATCGGCACAGATTTGCCGGTGGCAATCATTTCGCTGTCGAGTTTGCCTTCTTCATCGAGGAAAGCATCCATCGGAATATTAACGATGTGTTCGAGCTGATAAACACCGTAACCATTCTCCGCTTCAATACGAAAATCGAAAGCAGCACCAATAGTTTTACCGATAAGGTTTGCTTCAAACTCGGGCAGGAGCTGACCTACTCCGAACAGAAACACAAACGGCTCCTGAACTGATGTTTGCTCTACAGTGGTTTCACCTTCGCCATTTTCGCCGGGAACAGTGAGGTGGTAGTTAACAGCTACCACACAGTCTTTTGCAATAATCATTGATAGAGATTTATTTTTCCGAAAGATACGGCGAATTTGAGCGACCGCAATGCAAAACAGCAACTATCTGAAAAGCTGTTATTTACCAATAAAACAACGCCAAAAAAACAGCGAATTGACCTGCAAGCCCCGGCAACAACTCAAACAATACATTGCTGATCTTGCTTACTTTGTATCAACACTTCAATTTAACTTACACCCAGTATGGAACGGAAACTAGTTTTATATATCGCTGCAAGTCTCGACGGATACATTGCTGCGCACGATGGCAATATTGACTTTCTGAATATTGTTAACACACCCGGCGAGGACTTCGGTTACGCAGATTTTCTGAACACCGTTGATACTGTAATCTGGGGTCGGAAAACATTTGACAAAGTGCTGAGTTTCGGTATCGACATTCCGCATGCCGATAAACAACTTTTTGTAGTCTCAAAAACACGCACCGGCAATCATGCACACGCAATTTACCACAGCAATGTTATTGAACTTGTTCAGCAACTGAAAGCCGGTTCGGGGAAAGATATTTACTGCGACGGTGGTGCTGAAATAGTGACGCAGCTTCTACAACATCAGCTCATCGACCGGATTATTGTTTCAATAATACCGCATTTGCTGGGCAGCGGTATTCGTCTGTTCGGAGATAATCTCGGTGAACAACCGCTCAAATTTAAGCGCAGCATTACTTATCCCTGCGGTCTTGTTCAGTTATGGTATGAAAAAGACGGTTCAGGCCGTACTGCAGATGTTCATGCGCAATAAAAATGTTGAAGAAACTGCTTTCATGGCAATACGCTATCTGCTACATTTACGTATATCATTCATCACTCAGCAATCATCATTCATCATTTATTACGCATAGCCCTGCATTATGCCAGAATACTCAGGAAGTTTAGGTTCAAAATTGCCCCGCGTGGGTACTACTATATTTACGGTTATGTCGCGCATGGCGGCTGAGCACAATGCGATCAATCTTTCGCAAGGCTTCCCTGATTTTGGTTGTCCGCCCGAACTGATTGAGCTGATGTACAAAGCCATGAAAGACGGGCACAACCAGTATGCGCCAATGGCGGGACTGCCAAAGCTGCGCGAACAAATTTCGGCAAAAACACAAGAGCTGTATGGAACTGCGTATGATCCGGAAACTGAAATAACTGTTACCGCCGGAGCTACACAGGCAATCTACACAGCCATTGCCGCTACAATTCGCGAAGGCGATGAGGTAATTATTTTTGAACCGGCTTACGACTGCTACGAACCGGCAATAGAACTCAACGGAGGTAAAACCGTTTATGCACAACTTAAAGCACCCGAGTTCACAATTGACTGGAATGCGGTAAAAAAGCTGATTAATCACCGTACACGCATGATCATCATTAACACACCGCACAACCCAACAGGAAGTGTAATGAGTGCCGATGATATGCAGCAGCTTATTAAAATCACGAAAAAAAACGATATTATTATTCTTGCTGATGAGGTGTATGAGCACATGGTGTTCGACGGGCAAACTCATCAAAGTATTGCAAAGTATCCGGAATTAGCCGACAGGAGTTTTATTGTTTCATCATTCGGAAAAACATTTCATACAACAGGCTGGAAAATTGGCTATTGTGTAGCCCCAAAACAGTTAATGACTGAATTCCGAAAGGTGCATCAGTTTCTGGTGTTTGCCTGCAACACGCCTGCACAGTATGCTATTGCTGAGTTTCTGAATAATAAAGAACATTATAATTCGCTCAGCAATTTCTATCAGCAAAAACGCGACTTATTTAACAGCCTTGTAAAAGGTTCGCGGTTCAAGTTGATTCCGAGTCCGGGTACTTACTTTCAGTTGCTCGATTACTCCGGTATAACCGATGCAAAAGATACAGACTATGCTGTTGAGCTGTTGAAGACGCACGGCGTTGCCTCGATTCCGGTTTCTGTGTTTTACCACAAACCGGTTTACAACAATGTGCTGCGTTTTTGTTTTGCCAAGAAAGACGAAACCCTTGAAGCAGCAGCTGCAAAACTGTGTAACGTATAACGCATGAGCACACCAACTGCTGAACTTCATGTTGCTGCCGTGCAAACCGCGCTGCACTGGGAAGATGCGCAAGCCAACCGGCGGCACTTCAGTGCCATTTTCAGGCAGTTGATGCGTGAAGATGATGAGCCCAAGCCTGATCTCATTGTGCTCCCTGAAATGTTCAGTACCGGATTTTCGATGGCGCCCGAACGTTTGGCCGAACCGCCCGCGGGGCCTACCACGCAATGGATGCAGGAGCAGGCCGCGCTGCACGATGCCGTAATTACCGGAAGTATTATCATTACCGAAAACGGAAACTATTACAACCGGCTCATGTGGGCCGAACCCAACGGAACGGTAAAGCACTACAACAAGCGGCATTTGTTTCGTATGGGTAACGAAGACAAACACTACACCGCAGGAACCGAAAAACTCATTACAGAGCTGAAAGGCTGGAAAGTTTGTCCGCTCATTTGCTACGATCTCCGCTTTCCGGTATGGAGTCGAAACAGATTCAAAGCAAACAACAATGAAGCTCCAATTGCAGATTATGATCTGCTGCTCTATGTAGCCAATTGGCCCGAAGTACGTTCACACCTCTGGCATATTCTCCTGCGCGCAAGGGCGATTGAAAATCAGGCATACTTAATTGGTGTAAACCGTATCGGTAACGATGGTAACAATGTTCCGCACGATGGCCTGTCGGATATTATGAATTTCACCGGCGACTCGCTGAGAAGTGCAAACTACAATTCGCCGGATGTGTTGCGGGCTTCATTGAGTTATGAGAATCTCATGCTGTTTCGCAAAAATTTTCCGGCTGGTTTGGATGCGGATCAGTTTGAGTTGATGTAACTGTGTCAGGTATGAAAACGAATGTATCAGCAGAAAAGTCATCGGTTGCTCCGGCGGCGTATAATGGTGGAGGCTCAAAGGCGTTAGCACAGTTTGCCGCCGTTGCACAATTTACCGGCGGCAACAAAACGCTCAATTTTGCATGTAATATACAAATCGGCAAAAACCTTTGTTGGGCTGCTGTTACAGAAGCCGTTAGCGGGGTTGGTCAAGCTTATCTAATGCAAACCTACACTGCCGGAAATGATGTTGTTAATGATCCAAAGCAAGCACTTATCGACAATGGAAAGTATGCAGGTGAAAAAGCGGGTAAAATAACCTGGGAAGGTATTGTTTCGGAAATCAATGGTAATCATCCGA
>CALRTD020000405.1:0-4591 GCA_943371015.1 Synechococcus sp. UW140
AATATTCTATTTGCCGGGGCTGCCTGCTGAGCTGCAAAACACGTTTTATGAACAGGAGTATGTGTATTAGCCTTAGCCAGCAAGCTGATTAATTGCTTCTTCGAGCGTTTTTACCGGCAGCTGACAAGCGTTGTTTTCGCAAACATATACCAATTGTTCTCCTGCCCTGATACGGCCGGTAAGCAGCGGAAGGGTTGATTCTGCTGAGCTTCCGGCTACAATTAAATTGGGGAAATATGTTTTGCTAAATACGTGCTGCGTTTCAGATGAGCTAAAACCGGTTACTGCAACTTCGCGGAACGGAAAGCAAAAATGCAGTTGCAGCAGCATCCAGTTTGAGTGACTTGCTCCGTAACCAATAATTTCGCGCTGCATCATACGCAGCATTGCGGCAGAACGCTCAAGCCATTCGGGCTTTCCGAAATAGTGGCCCAGATAAAACAAATTACGCGCCATTACTGAGTTGGAGGCAGGAATTACATTATCAGAAATTTCCTGCTTTCGCGCAATAAGTGCCGGATCTTCATCAGAGGTAAACCAGAACAGTCCGTTATCGTTATCGCTGAAATGCTGCAATGTGTATTCACAAAGATTTTTGGCAATGTACAGCCAGTCTTCATCGAATGTAATTTGGTACAATGCAGTGAACGCATCAATCACAAAAGCATAATCTTCTAAAAATCCGTTCACGGTGCTTCTGCCCTGTTTCCAGCTATGCCAGAGCCCGCCGTCGGCGCGGAGCTGTGTATCTCTGATGAAACGTGCATTGCGGAGCGCAGTGAGTTTATATTCACTCTCGCCGGTTGCTGCATAAGCATCCGCAAAACCACGAAGCATCATCGCATTCCACGACGTCAGTGATTTATCATCGAGCCCCGGACGAACGCGCCGGTTGCGCTCATCAAGCAGCATTGCTTTAACAACTTTGCATTTTCTTTTGAGTTCATCGGCAGTCATCGCATGACGTGCGGAAACAGCTTCTTCTCTTTCGCGGCACAATAAAATATAGTTGCCGTGTTCCCAATGCCCGATACTGTTGACATTGAACAGATCAGCAAACCAGCTGTAATCATTGCCGAGAAGCTGCTGCAGTTCTTCGGGCTTCCATACATAAAACTTTCCTTCTTCGCCTTCGGTATCCGCATCAAGTGCCGAGAAGAATGCGCCGCTTTCGTGTGTTAGTTCACGCGTTACAAAAGCCAGTGTTTCTTCAGCAACTTCGCGGTAACGGGCGTTTCCGGTCATGCGATACGCTTCTGCATACAATGAAACTAACTGTGCATTATCGTAAAGCATTTTTTCGAAATGCGGAACTTTCCAAAGCACATCGGTTGAGTAACGTGCAAAGCCACCGCCAATCTGATCGTAAATACCGCCGTCGGCCATCTTATCTAATGTGAGCAGCGTGTGCCGGAGAATATCTTCGCGGCCGGTGTGATGTGCATATCGCAGCAAAAACAAATAGTTATTGGGTAACGGAAATTTGGGTGCGCGATTGGGACCACCTTCACCGTTATCAAAACGCATCATCCACTGCTCAACCGAAAGGCCGAGACGTTCCTGCGTTAGTTCCTTCTCACCGTCTTCGGGCAGCATACGTTCAACACGGCGCACACCTGCGGTAAGTTCATCGGCATACTGAAAACATTTTGCACGATCATTCTTCCACAAATCGGCCAAATTGAGCAGCACATTCATCCAACGCTCTTTCGGAAAATAGGTTCCTCCGTAAAGCGGTCGTCCGTCGGGCAAAGCAAAACAATTGAGCGGCCAGCCGCCGTGACCGGTCATGAGCTGAACAGCAGTCATGTACACCTGATCAATATCCGGACGTTCTTCACGATCCACTTTTACACAGATAAAAAAATCGTTCATCAGCTGAGCGACTTTCTCATCTTCAAACGATTCATGCTCCATAACGTGACACCAGTGACAAGCCGAGTAGCCAATGCTTACAAGAATGAGTTTGTCTTCGGCCACAGCTTTGGCAAGTGTGGCTTCGTTCCAGGGCATCCAGTTTACCGGGTTATGCGCATGCTGCAGCAGATACGGACTGGTTTCGTTGATAAGGGTATTTGTATATGGATGTGAAGACATAGCAAATGAATAAGCAACAAAGGTAGAAACTGCCGCGATGCACAGCTATTAAAAGACGTTGAAAACCTTACTATCTTCATGCCGCACATGAAAGCAATTTACACCTACCTGCGGCGGTACTTCAAAGAAACAATTGATCTGCGCTATTTACTGTTGCTTACTGTACTGCTAAGTTTGCTCACCGCATTTTTTTATTCTGACAAAGCGCGGCTGCAATGGATTGGCGGCGGAGCCAACGACAGCATGCGGTTGCTCTGGAACTTCTGCATTTTTGGCGGAACACTTATCGGAGCAATATTGCTTTATCTGCCGTTTGCAAAAGACAAAACCTGGATTCGTTCGCCAAAATTCTGGCTGGCGGTGTTGATCGGTGCAGCCACATTTTCGTTTGCCACATTTTTCTACTGGCATAAAGAATGGATTAAAACCATTACCGACGGGCCGGTTGAAGTATTTCTGCTGCGCATCAGTCGTTATCCGGCAAATGTAGTTTTGCTGATGCTTCCGGCGTTTCTCTGGTGGTGGATTGAAGATCGCAAGCGAGAACCGTTTTACGGATTGAAACGCACCAATGTAAAACCGTATCTCTTTCTGTTGCTGATGATGGTTCCGCTAATTACAGCCGCAACTTTTTCAGCCGATTTTCTGAAGCAATATCCGCAAGCCATTCGCATGCTCAATGCAGCAAAAATTGAAGACCACCGCTTAGGCTACGGCTTAGTGTTTGAAGGATTTTACGGACTCAACTTTGTAGTCACCGAATTTTTCTTCCGCGGATTTTTGCTGTTTGTACTGAGTCGCTGGCTCGGACATGGCGCTGTGCTTCCGGTTGCGGCCTTGTATGTAACTATACATTTTGGCAAACCACTTGGCGAAACCATCAGCTCGTTTTTCGGAGGAATTATTTTGGGAGTGATTGCGCTCGAAACACGTTCGGTTTGGGGCGGCGTACTTATTCATCTCGGTATAGCCTGGGGCATGGAACTTGCCGCCGCACTTGCCCGATAATTGCCCGGTGTTTCCGAACTTAGCCGCTATGAATTTCCCGCTCACCGATGCACACACACATTTTCGCTATCTGCCAAACGGAGAAGTAAAATTTGTGCGCAATGCTTTTTTGCTGAAAACAGCCGGAAGTTTACCCTACAGTGTTTGCTGCGGCATTCATCCCTGGTTTGTGCGAGAGCAGTGGCGGAATGATATTGAACTGCTGAAGCAGCTTTCAGCACACCACAATGTTGCGGCCATTGGCGAATGTGGTTTGGATTATCTGCGGCCGATTCCGAAAGCCCTGCAGCACGAAGCTTTTGCAGCACAAATTGCAATGGCTAACGAACTCGGCAAACCGCTTGTACTGCACGTTGTAAAAGCCTATCACGATCTGCCGCTGTTCCTGAAAGCTGCGCAAACGCCCGTTGTACTGCATGCCTACAACGGCAGCAGCGAACTAACCAAGCAGCTGCTGAACTACACTGTACTGTTCAGCATTGGAACCAGAATGCTGCAAAAACCTGAAAAGCTGAACGAAATTCTGCAAAACATTCCGCCCGAAAAACTGCTGTTTGAAACCGATACGCGGCGCAGCGGTTTGCAGCAACTATACAGCAAAGCTGCACAAGTTTATACGTGCGAAGAAACTGAACTTCGCAAGCAAGTGTTTCGTAATTTTGCCGCCACATTTCTGCTCAATGAACCCATCTGAAACTATTCCTTACTGGATGTCGCGCACCCAACTGCTGATGGGCGACGAACCTGTA
The DNA here is from genome assembly GCA_943371015.1 of Synechococcus sp. UW140. Classification (GTDB taxonomy): domain Bacteria; phylum Bacteroidota; class Bacteroidia; order Palsa-965; family Palsa-965. Next base: position 3,855 of record CALRTD020000405.1, read on the forward strand.
CAACGCCTGATGAACGCCAATGTACTTGTAGTTGGCCTCGGCGGTGTTGGCGGCATTTGTGCCGAAATGATTGCCCGCGCCGGTGTTGGGAAAATGACTATTGTTGACGGCGACACGGTTGACCCGAGCAACGGAAACCGGCAAATTCCCGCGCTGTTCAGCACACACAAACAGCCCAAAGCATTAGTGATGCAGCAACGCCTGCTCGATATCAATCCGGATCTTGATCTCACCGTAGTCAACGATTTTATCCGTGATGAGAAAACAACTCAGTTGCTCGACAGCGGCAATTTCGATTACGTTGTTGATTGCATTGACACACTTTCGCCAAAAGTATTTCTCATCGCTACCTGCAAACAACGCGGCATTCCGGTTGTCAGCTCAATGGGCGCGGGCGGAAAAATTGATCCGACACGCATTGTCGTTTGCGATATTTCTGAAACCTATTACTGCAATCTGGCAAGATATGTCCGCAAACGACTCTACCGCCTCGGCATACGCGAAGGAATAAAAGTTGTTTTTTCGGATGAAGAAGTTGACCAGTCAAAAATTATTGTCACCGAAAAAGCCTATCCGAAAAAATCAATTATTGGTACAATGTCATACCTGCCTGCAGTTTTCGGTTGTACAGCTGCAAGTGTAGTAATTCGGGATTTGATGAGCGGAACTAATTAAGACTGGAACGCCTGATTTCTCTCAGTTTCCGACATAATTTAAAACCAGAGGTACATCATATC
>CALRTD020000406.1:0-4590 GCA_943371015.1 Synechococcus sp. UW140
CGTCCGGTTTACTCGTATCGTCTTTCTATCATTCACTTCTGGGCACTTATTTTCCTCTACATCTGGGCTGGCCCGCACCACTTGCTGTACACTACACTTCCTGATTGGGCTCAATCGCTTGGTGTTGTATTTTCTGTAATGCTCATTGCTCCGTCCTGGGGGGGTATGATTAACGGTTTGCTTACACTCCGCGGTGTTTGGGATAAAGTGCGTGAAGATGTAGTGCTCAAATTTCTTGTAGTGGCTGTAACGGCTTACGGTATGGCCACATTTGAAGGGCCAATGCTTTCACTGAAAAACGTAAACGCCATTGCACACTTTACCGACTGGATTGTGGCACACGTACACGTAGGTGCTTTGGGCTGGAACGGTTTCCTCACCTTCGGTATTCTGTATTGGCTTGTCCCCAAAATGTGGGGCACAACACTTTGGTCGAAAAAGCTGGCCGGCTGGCACTTCTGGTTAGGAACATTAGGTATTCTGTTCTATGCCATTCCGATGTACTGGGGCGGTTGGGTGCAGCACCTGATGTGGAAACAATTTACTCCCGACGGACGATTGCTTTATCCGAACTTCCTTGAAACAGTAACACAGCTTGCGCCTATGTACATGATGCGTGCGCTTGGCGGCACATTGTATCTGGCTGGTGCAGTAATCATGGTAGTTAACCTGATCAAAACGGCAAAAGCAGGTTCATTTATTCCTGAAGAAAGTGCAGAAGCTCCCGCCCTTGCCAAAGTTTATCGCAAACACACCGGCGAACACTGGCACCGTGCTATTGAACGCCGTCCGGTTCAGTTCCTTATTCTGAGTCTGGTGATTGTAGGTATTGGCGGTATTCTTGAATTGGTGCCCACCTTCCTTGTAAAATCAAACGTGCCCACCATTGCAAGTGTAAAACCATATACACCGCTCGAACTGCAAGGCCGTGATATTTATGTGCGAGAAGGTTGTTATGTCTGTCACTCACAAATGATTCGTCCGTTCCGATTTGAAACAGAGCGCTACGGCGAGTATTCAAAAGCCGGTGAATTTGTGTACGACCACCCGTTCCAGTGGGGTTCAAAACGAACCGGTCCTGACCTTGCCCGCGAAGGCACAGGCAATCTGAAGAAATCCAACCTCTGGCATTACAACCACCTTGCCGATCCGCAATACATCTCGCAGGGATCAATTATGCCGAGTTATATCTGGCTGCTGAACGATGATTTAGATACAGCATCAACACCGGCAAAAATCAGAGCAATGCAAACACTTGGTGTTCCATATCCAGAAGGCTATGATGCCAAAGCCAATGCTGATCTGATGAAACAGGCCAATGAGATTTATGCTGATTTGATGAAGACCGAAGAAAAACTTCTTCCTTCTGAAAATCTTCCTGCAGCCAACCGTGAAGTGATTGCAATGATTGCCTACCTGCAACGGCTCGGCAGGGACATCGAAGCCGGTAAACCAGCAGAAAAGAAATAAGCTATGAAATTTTCCAGCTATCTCGAAACAATCACTGGAGTGGGCATTTTCCCGCTGCTGTCGCTGCTCATGTTTGTGCTGTTTTTTACAATCGTAGCACTCTGGGCATTCCGCGCCGAGAAACAGATGATTGACACCATGAAAAACCTTCCGCTCGACAGTGAGGAAATCCAATCTGCCGACAATAATAAAACAGACCGCGTATGATCACGTCACTCCAAACCCGGCGCTGGTTTATTGCAGCAGCAGCAGTATTTATAGCTGCCGGTGCAAACGCCCAGGCCACCACCGCCACAGCAGCACCCGAAGAAGTATCCATATTTTCAAATACATTGTTTAATACACTGCTTGCAGTGAGCATTCTGCTGCTGCTGGTCATAGTTGGTCTGGCACAAATGCTGCAGGGCGCTGCCCGCTACCATGTTGTAAAAGAAAAGAACCCGGCTTCTGCCGATAAAAAAGACAACCAGCATACAGGTAGCGGAATAGTAAGCGGTATTCTGTTCGTTGCGGGACTTCTGCTGCCTGTACTTTCATCAGCTCAGGATGCAGCTGCTGGTGATGCTGCTGCCGAAGTAAAATCAAGTGTTCCTGATTTTGCCGATTCGATTGGCGGGCTGGACATTGGTATTTTCTTTCTCATGATTAGTGTGATTTTTATTGAAGCACTGATCGCCTACATGCTTTGGCATTCGGGTATGAAACTGCTCAAAACAGAAGCGCCTCCGGTTAAACGCAAAGCAGCTAAAGCAGCTCCCGCATTCATCGAAACGCTCAATGCTTCTGTTGCTCTTGAAGAAGAAGGAACCATTATGCTCGATCATGAGTACGACGGTATCCGCGAGCTTGACAATAACCTGCCGCCTTGGTGGAAATATGGATTTTATCTGACCATTGTTTTTGCTGTAGTATATCTCATCCATTACCACGTAAGTAAAACAGGCCCGCTGCAAACCGAAGAGTATCAGGCTCAAATGGCCGAAGGCGAACGCCTCAAAGCGGAGTACCGAAAAACTGCTGCCAATCTTGTCGATGAAAGCAATGTGTTTCAGCTAATGGCTGCCGACAGCATCAGTGCAGGTAAAAACATTTTTACTGAAAAATGTAAAGCCTGTCATAAAGCAGACGGCAGCGGTGATATTGGTCCCAACTTAACAGACAACTACTGGCTGCATGGCGGCGACATCAAAAGTGTGTTTACCACCATCAAGTATGGTGTAACCAGCAAGGGTATGCAAGCCTGGCAAAACGATCTTTCGCCGGTGCAAATGCAGGAAGTAGCGAGCTACATTCTTACTCTTGCGGGTACAAATGTTGCCGGAGGTAAAGCACCCGAAGGAACACTGTTTACTCCGAAAGGTGCTGTTGCCGACTCAACACAAACACCTGCCGGTGATTCGCTCAAAGCAGATTCAGCTTCAAAACCTGTAAACGCAGTAAAATAACACGCTTTATGTCCGGAGAACAGAAGAAAGAAAAGGTGCAGTTGGACGAATCGTTCAGAGACAGTATTGCAACTATTGATGAGAAAGGCAAAAGGGTGTGGATGTTTCCGCAGCAGCCTTCGGGTCGTTATTACAACCTCCGCACCCTTTTCACCTTTTTCTATCTCATCATCTTTTTCACACTTCCTTTCATTTACGTTAACGGAAATCCGCTTTTCGAGTTCAACGTAATTGACAGGAAGTTCATTTTTTTCGGTGTAATTTTCTGGCCGCAGGATTTCTTCATTTTCGTGATCGGGATGCTCACCTTTATGGTGTTCATCATTGTATTCACCGTTGCCTTTGGCCGAATATTCTGCGGCTGGGCGTGTCCGCAAACGGTATTTCTGGAAATGGTTTTTCGCCGCATCGAATACTGGATCGAAGGCGATTCGAATAAACAGAAACTGCTCCGAAAAATGCCGTGGAATCGCGAGAAGATTTCAAAGCGTTTGCTTAAACACAGCATCTATTTCATCATTGCATTTCTGATTGCCAATACTTTTCTGGCTTATATCATCAGCTACAAAGAACTCTTCCGCATTATCAGCGAGCCGGTGAGTATGCACTTAGGCGGATTCTTTGCAATACTGATTTTTACAGGCGTTTTCTACGGTGTTTTCGCCTGGTTCCGTGAACAAGCATGTTTAATTGTTTGTCCTTACGGACGCATGCAGGGTGTGCTGCTCGACAAACATTCAGTTGTTGTTGCCTACGATTATGTAAGAGGAGAACCTCGCGGAAAATTTCGTAAAAACGACACTTCGGAGCGCGGAGATTGTGTTGACTGCGGTCATTGCGTGCATGTTTGTCCAACCGGAATCGACATCAGAAACGGCACTCAGCTTGAATGTGTAAACTGTACCGCCTGCATTGATGCCTGCGACCATGTCATGGACAAATTGGATAAACCGCAGGGCTTAATCCGCTATGCATCTGAAAGCGACATTCGCGACGGGCAGCGCACACGCATTACCACACGTAAAATTGCCTACAGTATTTTGCTTACACTGCTTACCGGCGTATTGGTAACACTGCTCCTTACCCGCTCGGATATGGAAACAACTGTGCTTCGTGCACAAGGTTTGATTTTCCAGCGACAGCCCGATCATAAAATAAGCAACTTGTATAACCTGAAAATGGTGAATAAAACAACCCATGATTTTCCGGTTACACTTAAACTCGAATCTCATAAAGGAGAAATCAGATTGGTAGGCGATTCAACAATTATGCTGAAAGCCGAATCGAATGATGAGCAAGGATTCTTTGTGGTTCTCGACAGTGTAAACATCACGCAGCGAAAATCCGATGTGATGATTGGTGTTTATGCCGGCGATAAAAAAGTAAAAACAGTGAAGGCTGCATTTATTGCACCTGCATCAATACTCAACAAAAAATAACGATCATGAACTGGGGACTTCGTATTGCACTTTTGTATGGTGGCTTTGTAGCCGGTGTTGTGGGCATGGTTGTATTCAGCTCACAGCAGCAGATTGATTTGGTGCGGAAAGATTATTACTCTGCCGAACTAAAGCATCAGGATCGGATGGATGAAACCGATAACGCTGCTGCACTTTCGGAACAGGTGAAACTTAGTCGCAGCAATGCGGGTGTTAACATTCAGCTTCCCGCCGAA
>CALRTD020000407.1:0-4586 GCA_943371015.1 Synechococcus sp. UW140
TGTTCGTAATAAGCTATGCCTTGCACCGTGATTCCGCTGCCGAGGCGCTGTTTCATTACCGGAACTGAGATATGATGAGCTAAGTAATTATCCATTCCCCAGCGTGAGTGGTCGGAATGGGCATGAGTAATCAGCGCATTTTTCACCGGCCGCCAAGGGTCAATGTAAAAGTCGCCTGCCGGGCAGTGGATTCCTTTTTCGGTAAATTCGAGCAGAGGCATACAGAAAGCAATGATATAACACCCAGCGGGCTTTTTTGTTTCACCGAATCACGTGCAATATAGCTCTCAGTTGGTCGTGTGTATATGGGTTTTTAGAGGCAATTAGAGGCTTTTTATCGTTTAACGCAGGTACGTGGCTTTTTTGCTGTAAATAATTCACCCCCGCTTCCACGGAATTCTCTTATTTTTAGTTCGCAAAAACGTATCTGTTTCGACGGTTATCCGTATAAAAACCAGCAAGTAAAAAAACTCCAAACCAGTTGCCTGTTTACGGGTTCCCGTTGTGAAAAGAATAAATACATTTTTTGCCCTGTTTTTGCTCTTTGCAGTGGCTTTGCCATTGCAGGCAGAGGTATTTTATTGGACAGGCGGCAGTGGCAACTGGAATGAGCTTTCGCATTGGAGAGTTGGAGAAGCCAAAAATCAATCCGCAAGCCGTTTACCGGGAAACAATGATGATGTTGAGATTTATTCACTCGTCAATGATCTAACGATTTCCGTAACTTCTGATGTTTTTTGTCGCAGTTTAAGAATCGGACAAGGTATTGGTTTGTGGTTGGAAGATTTTCATGAAATAAAACTAGAAGGTGAAGGGAAAATTCACCTCAGCGAATTTCATGGGGGGGATAAATTCAGAGATGATTTCACAGGAACATGGATTTTTGAAAATGCAGCTAAGCTTGTTTTCGGGAAGGCAGATATTACAAAAGGTAAAATCGTTTTTAATATTCCCGAAGTTGTTGTGTTGGGAAATCTTTACGTAGCCAATACTGTTGAAATTCATTCTGCCCGTTTTGGCATGAATGAAGATTTTAAATTGATCGCGCAGGATATTGTTGTTCATCAGGGAGCGCGCATCACAACTCCAACGCAGCTAATAAATATCTCGGCACCTCAGTCGCCGCAAAGCCATACAGTAACTACAACAGTTGTTCCTAACGCTTGTAACGGACAATGTTTGGCAACGGCTACAGCTAACGTAGTTGGCGGATCAGGAAACTTTTCATACCTCTGGACACCCGGTAACCAAACTACACCAACGGCTACCGGGCTTTGTGCAGGAACATACCTTGTGGTTGTTACAGACCTCACACTTGGCGATCAGATTCCTGCATTTGCAATTGTAACGGATCCGCCTCCGTTGGTTATTTTCTTTTCCAATACATCACCACTTTGCAACGGACAGTGCAATGGTTCAAGCTCGGCTACAGCCGCTGGCGGAACACCCGGTTATACTTACAGTTGGCTGCCGGGCAATCAAACTACGCCTGTAATCAGTAACCAATGTGCAGGAACTTACACGTTAACCATTACGGATCTCAACGGCTGTCAGGTTACACAGCAATCAGTGATCACGCAGCCCTCAGCTCTTTTACCTAACGGAAGCAGAACGAATGTAACGTGTAATAATTCGTGTAACGGCACAGCATCAGTTGCACCAAGCGGAGGCACCTTGCCGTATTCATTCCTCTGGTCGCCGGGCGGTCAAACTACTTCAAGTATCAATGGACTTTGTCCCGGAAGTTATACGTGTACAGTAACTGACGGCAACAATTGCACATCATCTTACATTGCTGTAATTACACAACCCTCACCGCTGCAAGCAACTATATCATCTGTAAATGCTTCTTGCTTTGGGGTGTGCGACGGTACGGCAACGGCTAACGTAACAGGAGGGACAGGAACCTACAGCTACAGTTGGTTGCCCGGCGGACAAACTACGCAAACCATAACCAATCTTTGTGCCGGCACATATACAGTAAACATTACCGATGCCAATGGCTGTACTGTTCAGCAGCAGGTAACAATTACACAGCCGCCGCAATTACTCACAGCTCCTGCTGTAACAAATGTTACTTGTTTTGGTTTGTGTAATGGTACTGCATCAGCAAATGCATCAGGAGGTTCACCCACATACACCTACAACTGGTTACCTTCCGGAGGTAACGGCGCAACAGCATCAGGTTTATGTCCCGGTTCATACACCGTAACTGTTACAGATCAAAATGCCTGTTCAGTTAATGCAGTCATCACAATAACAGAGCCTCCGCTGCTTGTTGCACAGGCAACATCAACAAATATTACATGCAACAGTTTATGTAACGGAACAGCTACTGCCGGTCAGACCGGTGGAACAGCACCTTACAGTTATGTTTGGCAACCCGGAAATATAACCACACCTACAATTTCAAATCTCTGTCCGGGTGGTTACACACTTACTGTTACTGATGCCAATTCCTGTACTGCAACTACTACAGTTACAATTACGCAGCCTCAGCCAATATCAGCCAACGTAACACAAACCAATGTCAACTGTAATACAGCGTGTAATGGGACGGCTTCATCAGCTCCAACAGGAGGTACAGGGCCATATACATTTCTCTGGTTGCCCGGCGGACAAACCACATCGTCGGTTACGGGTTTGTGTGCAGGTTCATATACCTTAACGGTTACAGATGCACAGGGTTGTACGCGTAATCAAACAGTAACAATTACACAGCCTAATCCACTTACAATTTCAGTAAATACTACGCAATTGCTTTGCACCAACAACTGCAATGCTACTGCGGCAGTTGTTGTTTCGGGCGGAACTCCCGGATATACTTATCTCTGGGCACCGGGCGGACAAACTACTCCTGTAGTCAATAACTTGTGTGCCGGTTCTTATACTGTTAATGTTACTGATGCGAATGGGTGTATTGCAAACAACATCGTTACAATTACACAGCCCCCGCCTTATCAGGTGAGTTCCTCTGTGGTTAACGTTTTGTGTTTCGGACAATGCAACGGAGGCGCATCGGTTTCTGTTTCTGGCGCTACAGCACCTTACAGTTATCTCTGGTCGCCGGGCGGACAAACTACTTCTTCGATTTCGGGATTATGTGCAGGTACTTATAGTTGTACTGTTACCGATGCCAATGGTTGTGATACAACACTGGTAATGACAGTAAACCAACCTTTACCAATAACACCAAACGTTACATCAACGAATGCAAGTTGTTCTGGTATTTGCGATGGAACAGCAACTTCAAACCCGGGTGGTGGAACATCTCCGTACTCGTTTCTTTGGCAGCCCGGTGCACAAACTACATCCACCATTACAGGTTTGTGCAGTGGTTCGTATTCACTTACCATAACTGATGCCAATGGTTGTACATCATCATCAACAGTAAATATAACGCAACCGCAGCCGCTGCTGGCAACAATTACAGCTACTACTGCCAGTTGTGGTTTGTGTGATGGAACTGCAACTGTGAATGTCAGCGGAGGAACACAATCTTACACATACAGTTGGTCGCCCTCGGGCGGGACAAACCCAACAGCAAGCGGATTGTGCCGCGGGAACTACACATGCACAATTACAGATGCTAATGGATGTGTAACATCAGTTTCGGTTGCTGTAAATCAGGTAGTGAATATTGTTGTAAGCAGCGTTGGAAGTACTCCCAGTTGTTACGGTGTTTGCGATGGAATTGCCAGTGCTAATGCTAATGGAGGTATTTTCCCCTATACTTATGTTTGGTCGCCGGGAAACATTATTTCCCAAAATATATCTGGTCTTTGTGCGGGAACATATACCGTAACAGCAACAGATGCCAATGGATGTTTCAATACATCAACAATTACATTTACCAATCCTCCGCAGCTTCTGGCGCAGGCATCCTCGTCTAATGTATCGTGCTTCAATGCTTGTGATGGAAGTGCAACAACTTTGGTAAGCGGTGGCACAGGAGCTTATACTTATTTATGGTTGCCCGGCGGACAAACAACACCTTCGGTTAGCGGACTTTGTGCAGGAACATATAGCGTAACAATAAGTGATGCGAATAGCTGTGATACAACAATTATTGTTACGATTACTCAGCCAACTCAAATCACCGCATCACCAACAATAACACCTGCAACCTGTTCGCTTTGTGATGGTGCAATAACTACATCGGCAACCGGCGGCTCGCCGGGTTATACTTACCTCTGGTCGCCTGGCGGACAAACGACATCCGGGATCAATAGTCTTTGCCCCGGAATATATACGGTTACAATAACAGATGCCGCAGGATGCTCTCAGCAGAATATAATTTCGGTTAGTAATACAACAGGACCTTCTGTTACGGCAACGCCAACAAATGCAAGTTGCAGTGGAGTATGCAATGGGTCAGCAACAGCAACTGTAACAGGCGGGGTTGCTCCTTTTACATACAATTGGTTTCCGGGATCACCGGCGGGCGACGGAACACCTACTGTAACCGGACTTTGTGCAGGTACATATACAGTTCAGGTTACTGATGCTATTGGATGCATCACATTTGTAACTGTGGTTATTAATGAGCCTCAGATTCTCGCTGCTCCGGCTGCAATTACCAATGT
>CALRTD020000408.1:0-4586 GCA_943371015.1 Synechococcus sp. UW140
AATGGTGCGCCAGCGATTCTGGATATCCTGCACTTTTTCAAATGCTTTCTGCATGCTGTCGCTCGACTCTGCAAGCGTTTTCAACTCTTCAATGAGCAGAAGTTTTTGCTGCAGGTTACGAACCTGGTCGAGGTCTTTCTTGCGGCGCTGTTCGGCGCGGTTGCGATTGTAGTTGCGGATCAGTTCTTCGAAACGCTCTGCTTCATGATCGGGAGCGGGCTCAAATGTATCGTTCTCGCCTTCGCGTGTGGCTTCCCAGGCACGGCGGCGAGCATCCATTTCTTCGCGAACAATTTCGCGGAAGGTATCTTTAAGTTGCTTAACAATGCCGCGAATCGATTCGGTATCGTCGCCGGCAGTTACTTCGGCCAGTTTGTGCAGCAATTGTGTTTTCGACAGTCCCGAAAGATCTTCTGCGGCATGCAATTCATCATGCGGTTCGTCGTGCTGCTCTTCGCCGGATTCGGCAACAGTTTCCGGAGTTGTTTCCGGTTGCTGTGTATCCGCAGATGCAGCGGTTACCGGTGTTACTGATTCGTTTTCCGGAAGTGTGTTTTGGCCCTCGTTAGTTTCCATAGTCGTGAGAATGAAAAACCTTGTCTCAACGACAAGGTCCGTTGCGCATTGTGTTTTGTTTGCCTCAAAAATAACAAGAATGCGGGCTTGCAAGGCAGAATAAATGATTTTTTTCTCTGCGGTGCCTGAGCCTGTTGAAGGCACCGCAGAGAAAAACTTCTGCTAACTTTACACCATGAAACTTCAAAGCTATACTCAAGGGCAATGGATCGAAGGCTCGGGCAATGGTGCTGAGCTGTTTAATGCTGTAACCGGCGATGTAATTGCAACTGCCTCTACTTCAGGTATTGATTTTAAAGGAATGCTGCAGTACGGTCGCACCATTGGTGGCCCCGCGCTGCGGAAAATGACGTTTCATGAACGCGCCCGGATGCTGAAAGCACTTGCTCAGCACCTGAACGAAAAGAAAGCGGTGTTTTATGCTCTCTCATCGGCCACCGGCGCCACCAAAGGCGATTCGTGGATTGATATCGACGGCGGCATCGGAACCATGTTTGTTTTTGCTTCAAAAGGCCGCCGCGAACTGCCCAACGAGCGCTTTGCGGTTGACGGAAAACCCGAACTCCTCTCAAAAGGCGGAACATTCATAGCACAGCACATTTACACACCGCTGCAGGGCGTGGCGATACACATCAACGCCTTTAACTTTCCCTGCTGGGGGATGCTCGAAAAAATTGCGGTGAACCTGCTGGCCGGAATGCCCTGCATCGTGAAACCGGCCACTTCAACATCGTTTCTGGCTGAAGTGATGGCCAAAGAAATTATCGCTTCCAACCTGCTGCCTGCGGGTGCTTTCCAGTTTTTGGCCGGCTCAACCGGCGATTTGCTGGAGCATGTGAGCGAGCAGGATGTGGTTACATTTACCGGATCAGCATCTACAGGGCGGAAACTCAAGTCGATGCCCTCAATCATCAACAACAGCGTGCGCTTTAACATGGAAGCCGATTCGCTGAACTGCTGCATCCTTGGTCCCGACGCAACACCCGATACCGAAGAGTTTAAGCTGTTTGTGAAAGAAGTGGTGCGCGAGGTGACGGTGAAAGCCGGACAAAAATGTACCGCTATCCGCCGCGTTATCGTGCCCGAAAATCTGGCTGAGGCGGTGATGAATGCCGTGAAAGATCGTTTCGCGACCAACATCACCGGCGATCCGAACACAGAAGGCGTTCGCATGGGTCCGCTGGCCAGCCGCGATCAGGTGGCTGATGTGAAAGAGAAAGTACAGCAGCTCATGTCTGCGTGCGAATTGGTGTACGGCAATTACGACAGCCTCGAAGTAAAAGGGGCCGATAAACTCAAAGGCGCGTTTTTCCCCGCTACGCTGCTTTGGTGCGCCGAGCCGTTTAAATCGGATGCACCGCACTCGGTTGAAGCATTTGGCCCGGTAACCACCGTAATGCCTTACAAAACTACCGACGAAGCCATAGAACTCGCTAAAATGGGTCGCGGCAGTCTCGTAGGTTCCGTATTTACTGCCGATGATGATTTTGCCACCGAGGTTGTGCTTGGTGCAGCCTGTATGCACGGCCGCATGCTGGTGATTAACCGCGAATGCGCCGGGGAAAGTACCGGACACGGTTCACCGCTCGGCCATCTCGTACACGGCGGTCCCGGACGCGCCGGCGGCGGCGAAGAAATGGGCGGCATCCGCGGCGTGTATCACTACATGCAGCGCACCGCAGTGCAGGGTTCGCCTACAACGCTTTCGCGCATTGCCAATCAGTATCTGCCCAAAGCCGCGCAGAAAGAAGACCGCGTGCATCCGTTCCGCAAGCATTTTGAGGAATTGGAAATCGGTGAAACTTTGGTTACTGCAAAACGCACCGTTACTGAGGCCGATATTGTCAACTTCTCGAACGTAAGCTGGGATCATTTCTATGCACACACCGATGCTACTTCGCTTGAAGGCACTGTGTTTGAAGGCCGCGTGGCACATGGTTATTTTATACTTTCGGCTGCGGCCGGTTTGTTTGTGGATGCTAAAAAAGGCCCCGTGCTGCTGAACTATGGTTTGGATGAATGCCGGTTTACAAAGCCCGTTTATCCGGGTTCAACCATTGGCGTAAAACTGACGGTGAAAGAAAAAGTGGATCAGGAAAAACGCAACCCCGAAGACATTGCCAAAGGCATTGTAAAATGGGTGGTTGACGTATATGATGAAACCGGCGAAACTGTTGCTATTGCTACAATTTTGACCATGGTGAAAAAGCTCAATCAAAACTAAGCAGCACAATGGCTGAAAACGAATTGCAAACCCTGATCCGCGGTATGAAACACATCCGCGGTTTGTCGGGCGGCATGCTGAAAAAACTCGATGCGCACGAAGGTTTCGATCCCAAGCGCGTGTTTACTGTTGGCAATGATCGTCTGAATACCGTTTACTGGCTGACCGCGCACATTGCCTGGGCTGAGAATAATTTAGTACTCCGTGCCACAGGAGGTCCAAACCCTGAGTTGCCGTGGCTCAAACTCTTCGGTCTCGGCAAACCGCCAGAAGAAGGCGAAACCAACGGTCCTTCGTGGGAAGAAGTGCAGGCCGGTTTTGCAAAAGTACATGAGCTGGCACTCACGCATCTCGAAACGCTTGATCCGGAACTGCTCTCGCAGCCCAACCCAACCGGATTTACGTGGGCCGGAGAAGGTGAGATTCGTACTTCGGTGCGGCATCACATTATGCACGAAGGCATGCACACCGGGCACTTGAGCTGGCTCTGTAAACTTCACGGCGTGAAGCTGATTTGAGGTTTAATTTTTAAAGAGTAGTTGCAGATCACTCAAATGCATCCTGTAGTTAAAATTTGTGTTTTTTACTTCTTCTAATGCTCTTGTGAATTCAGGACTCATATCAAAACAATTTTCGTTTTTATTAATATTAATTAGTCTTAATATATGACTATAAATGCTAATCTCGTTCTGAGAAATATAAGGTGTCATTTTGCATATTATCTGAGTTAAAGTTGATGCATCTGTTGTGAATACTTGTGCTAAATCTCCAAGAATAAGTCCGCCTAAACTCGTAAATTGAATATTATTATTTTCAACTCTTTTTTGTGAACCACCTAAGAAAGCACCTAAGACAAAAAACTTGATTGCGTTATTAGAAAGATTAGTTTCTTTTAATGTGTTTTTTATGGTAAATAAATAAATAAATAAATACGAATCCATTAAATCATGTAAACTATCACTGTTTTTAGCTTTAAAGATAGATTTGACAGCATCTTTTTTAAAGTATCTGGTCAATTGAATAGTGTTTGATAGAGATAGATCTCTTTCATTTTGATTATCATATACTATGTCTTTGTATTTATCTAGTAGTGATTTTTTGTTTTTTCTAATTGGTCTTACTATCTCTTGATATATGTAAGAACTTGCGTAGTTAGAATGAATATTTTCAAAAGAGTCCACAAAATCTTTTAGTGATCGATTGATTTCTTCAAATTTTTCTAAATTTTTAATATTTTCAGTAAAAGTCTGATTCATATAATTCTCAAGATTTTTATCTTCAAATAAAATTTTTGACATTTTGTGAAAAAAATCTTGGTTGTCAGATGAAAATTCAATAAATGATTCAAATAATCGTTCAAATTTTATAGCAGAATCCCTTATTGGTGTCAAGGCGCTGGCAATCATATTATTAAGGTCGGATACTGTATTCCGCTCCAACTCTTTCATTGCAATATCTCTTGCATTTAAAGCAATAATAGTTGCCACTATAGCTCCTGCAAATGAAACAGCCACACCAATTGTTGCTTGTAAAATAGCCGATACTGACTCAAATTTAGAGTCATCGGTTTTGCTAAAAAAAGTTAATATCCCCCAGAAACATAAGATTGCAATAAATAATATGACAATTAGAGATATAATAAAGTTACGCAATATAGTTTGGCTTTTTAGTGAAATGTATTTTGGATTCATTGTTTAATAGTTTTTATTTAATTTCAAATTTATTATATTAAATATAAATAAACAAGACTCGTAAACTATTTGTTTTTATAATCTGTGCAAAATTA
>CALRTD020000409.1:0-4583 GCA_943371015.1 Synechococcus sp. UW140
CTTCAGGCGGTAACCTGTATCGCATTTCAAACATCAACGCTGTAGTTGACTCAGCAAACGGTGATGTTGAATTTGGTTCAACAGTTAACCCGAACTGCGTGGTAACCTGTACCCGCATCGCAGCCTTCTCTGGCCGTAACATCTGTGCAATCGACGTACATCCTTCTGATAATGGTCGTGTAGTTGTTGCATTGGGTAACTACTCACAAACACAGTATGTGTTCTACAGCTCAACCGCTGACACAGATCCTGCTGTAACCAACACCGGTTCATTCGTTAACAAAACCGGAAACATGATTACACCGACAACCGGACTTGGTGCAGCACCTGCTTATGCAGTATCCTTTGATAAGTACAATCCGAATCGTGTACTGGTAGGTACCGAGCGCGGTCTTATCGAAACACAGAACATTACAGCAGGCACAGTTAGCTGGGCATGGGCACTTACCGGAATCGATGATAACGTAGGTGTGGACATGATTCGTCAGCAGCGCTGGGATCCGTGGCATGTACCGAATGCTGGTTGTTTCTACATAGGAACACATGGCCGTGGTATCTGGCGCGACGATAGCTCATGGCAGCAGCCGGTAGTGGGTATCAACCAGCCCGGAGCAGGTTCAAGTGCAGGAGCAACAGTAAACAAAGATCTCCGCGTGTTCCCGAACCCGGTTATTGATGATGCACGTGTAGCATTCCGCCTCACCAAATCTGGTGATGCAGTAGTTCAGATCTATGATCTTAACGGTCGCGTTATACTCAGTGAGCAGCACAATAATCTGGCAGCAGGTCAGCAAAGCGTACAGTTCAATGCTGCTGAACTTGCCAAAGGCACTTACCTGATTGTTGTAACACAAGACAACAACCGCATCGGTACAGGCCGCTTCGTGAAAACGAACTAAGCGATTATAAAAGTTCCCTCAAACGGCGCTGATTCCAAAGGATCAGCGCCGTTTGTATTTTATAACACATTATCCGAATCAATCAGTGAAGGTTCTCTGTACCTTTATCATTACAACGTAAAACATAACTCGTATATGAAACCAGTTCGTGTAGCTATCAATGGTTTTGGCCGTATCGGCCGGGTAACGCTTCGTATTTTACTGGAGCGGCCGGATATTGAGGTTGTCGCTATCAACGATCTTACCGATAGCCGAACACTTGCACATCTGTTCAAGTACGATTCAATACACCGCCGTTTTAAGGGTGAAGTTTCGGCTGAGGACAATGCAATCATCATCAATGGGCGCCGCATTCCGGTTACCATGCATAAAGATCCGGCGGCACTCAACTGGGGCGATTATGCTACAGACATTGTAGTGGAAAGCACCGGCAAATTTTTAGATCAGAAAAGTGCCCAGCTTCACCTCAATGCCGGAGCTAAAAAAGTATTGCTTTCGGCACCGCCCGAAGGCGATATAAAGGCTGTTGTACTTGGCGTAAACGATTCCATCATTACGCCCGATGATGTCATTATTTCTAATGCATCCTGCACAACCAACTGTGCTGCCCCGATGATAAAAATATTAGATGATAACTGGGGGATTGATGATGGTTATATCACCACCGTGCACTCCTACACCGGCGATCAGCGTTTGCACGATGCACCGCATAAAGATCTCCGCCGTGCACGAGCTGCTGCCGTTTCTATGGTGCCCACATCAACAGGAGCAGCCAAGGCAATAACAAAAATCTTCCCGCATCTTGAAGGCCGCCTTGGCGGTTGCGGAATACGTGTACCTGTTCCCGATGGTTCACTTACCGATATTACCTGCCAGCTAAAAAAATTACCCACCCCGGCAGAAATCAACGCCGCCTTTAAAGCCGCTGCAGAAGGCGAACTCAAAGGCATTCTCGAATATACCGAAGATCCAATTGTTTCAATTGATGTAGTCGGTAATCCGCACTCATGTCTCTACGATGCCGAATTTACTTCCGTTGTTGGCAACATGGTTAAAGTAATTGGCTGGTATGATAATGAATACGGATACTCCAGCCGCCTTGCCGATTTAGTACAAAAAGTAGGGCACTCGCTTCGTTCGTAAGTGTAAGGTGTAAAGTGTAAAACGATTTATCAGCTTCGCTGTTTATGTTCTATTAATGAAAACGGCCTGAAATCTTTGATTTCAGGCCGTTTTCGTTTTGTTTCACTCTCCACTTTTCACCTTACACTTTACACTGTTTATTTTACACTTTCTTTTCAAAGGTTTTTAGTGTTAACTCATTTCCGTCAAATTCGGCATAGGTGTTAAATGTAATCCAATCGCCGAGGTTGATGTAGCGGCTGTTTGTGCCGGCTTCTTTATCAACCGGGAGATGGCGATGACCGAAAATGAAATAATCGATATGTTCGGTTTTTAGTGTATCGCGGCAAAATTGCATCAGGTATTCTTTATCGTCGCCGAGCCAGTTTCGTTCGCCGTCTTTTTTATCGTAGCCTTTTCGCGAAAAATAATCGGCGAGTCCGATGCCGGCGTTTGGATGTACGCGCGCATACAGCCATTGCAGAAAACGATTTCGGAAAATACGTTTGATCAACTTGTACCTGTGATCCCCGGGGCCAAGTCCGTCGCCATGAGCGATCAGGAATTTTTTACCGGCAATGGTCGTCTTTATCGGCTCATGATGTAACTGAACGCCGCATTCTTCTTCGAGATAACCAAACATCCACATATCGTGGTTGCCGGTAAAAACGTGAACCGGAATGCCTCTGTCGGTAAAAGAAGCAATGCGTGCAAGCAGGCGCACAAAGCCTTTGGGAACAACGCGCTTGTATTCGAACCACGCGTCAAATAAATCGCCAACCAGGTAAAGGACTTCCGCATCGTGCTCAATACTGTCGAGCCAGCGGATGATGCGTCGTTCACGTTCGAGACTGGAAGCACGATCCGGAATTCCAAGATGGAAATCGGAGGCGAAATACACCTTTCCGGATCGTGTTTCAGTCATCGGACTAGAAAATATTGCTGAGAATTTTAGCCGGACGGAAATCGTCGAAACGAATCGTGAAGCGTATTGTGTCGAAAAAATTCAGGTCGTTTACGGCTTTGTAGTCGGCAAAATCTTTTGAAAGGAGCAGCGGGAAATAAACATCTGCTACACCAAGTGCAAGATGAACACCTGCATTGTATTGGAATTCTGTTCCGCCACCCGAACCGTCGAGGGAATAATATCCCAGATCACCGTACAAACGAATCATGCTGAACAGGCGACCTTTGATCGGAAGCTGTGCATTAATATTCAATGCAGTAAGCCAGTTTGTAGTTTGTCCGTAGCCCGAATAGAACTTGAATGCGCCATCGGTTTGTACCATTTGATGAGAGAAGAAACCGGTGAGCTGATTACGTGCTGCAAAAACATGATCGTACAAATAATCATGGTTACCGATGCCTTGCGGGCCCCAGCCACTGAGGCGGAAACGATAAAGACCATTGTACGAATCGTCGCTCAGGAATGTACCTGCAAACAGGCGGAAGTCGATTGAGCGATTGCGTTTGTATTGCAGTTTGTAGTTTGCAGTAAGCTGAAGTTTGGTCATGTTCTCGCCGGTCTGCAACTGTGTAAGAATGCTCCACGGATTGAGTTTGCGTGAGTTGTTGATGAGGTAGCTGGCTTCGTAAAATACACGTTCAAGATTTCCTTTTGTAATGTTTGTTCCTGAAGGTGTTGGTGTTGACCGTACTTCATCTTCCCACAATAAAACTGCACGCAAAGTAACGGTATGCGTGATCGGATTTCGCATACGCTTTTTCGCAAACTCAAACGAAGCGGTTGGTGCTACTTTGATAAAGCGCAGCTTATCATCTTTAAGTTCGTCAGAGATATTGATAAAGCCCTGATCCTCTACATTGAGCATGTGGTAAGAGCTTGCACCGGCTCCGACTTTGATAAGCCGGAAGACCGATTTCGGCATAATGTTGAAATAGGCTTCGGCATGACCGGTGAGTTTTTTGCTTCCGAAAGCGTAGAACGGCATCACAGCAAACTGGAACGGTTTATTCGGAATCACCTGATTGTAGAATGCAGCACCAGCCATTAATTTATCGTAATGGTTAAGGCCGAGGGTAGGTGTCCAGAACAGCTGCGTGCGCGAAGGATCATCGGTACTTCCGCCAAGCTGTAATTTAAACGGCTCTGTTTTGCGCAGCATGCCGTGTGTATAATGTGTATTGTTTTTGCGATTGATTTCGGGCATATCATCTTCAAAGTCGATGCGGAGGTAATCGAAATCGCCGGCGGGGAAAGTAACTGTTTTCTCACCGGTAAATCCTTCGAACCACATTGTTTTAGGAAGTGCACCGAGACGAACGCCATGAACAGCAACCGGTCCTGCAATGTCTCCTGTGTTGCGGAGTTTCACCGTCCACGAGTTATCGGTATTGCGGCTTGCAGCTACAATTTTATAATCGAGATGATCGGTTGTGTTGATCAGCTGGCGGAACCAGTCGAGCTTACGGCCGGTCACTTCTTCAAGTGTGCTGAACAAATCTTCGGGCATCGGATGTTTGAATTTCCAACGTTCGAAGTAGGTGCTCATGGCTTTATCGTAGAGCGAATCGCCAAGATAGCTGCGCAGATAATCAAAA
>CALRTD020000410.1:0-4578 GCA_943371015.1 Synechococcus sp. UW140
CCACTTTTATGAATTCTGCTTTTCCGCCACGGGCTACAATAACGCTGTTGCTGCGACCCTGTGCAATCAACGCATTGGTAGGCACGATTACTAAACTGTCGGAGCCGGAGAACGGAATTTCGACGCGTGCAAATGTTCCGGGCATCAGGTTTTTGCTGCCAGCATCAATACGTGCACGAACGGTAAGTGTGCGCGTTCCCTGTTCAACCCCTTGCTCAGTAGCCATAATTTTTGCCGTATGCAGCGTAGTATCTGATTCTGTTCTGAAACTTACTTCTGTTCCTGTGGCTACACGTCCAGCCCAGGCTTCAGGCACAGTGAAATCTAATTTCAGTTCGCTGTCGGCACGGAGGTTGGCCAGCAATGTCCCCGGCGAAACAATAGCACCTTCACTTACCCGGCGCAGGCCAATTACGCCTGCAAACGGAGCGCGGACTTCGGTTTTTGTGAGTTGTGCCTGCACTGCTGCCATATCTGCTTTCAGTGTGGCTATGCTGGTAACGGTAAGGTCGTATTCCTGCCTGCTGATACCGTTTGCGGTAAGTAATTCTTTTTGCCGCTTTTCGGTTATTTCGGCAGTGGCCAGTTGAGCTTTTACGCGACTAAGCTGCGCCTGAAGATCACCATCGAAGAGCTTTACAAGCAGTTCACCTTTTTGTACGCGCTTACCTTCGGGCAAGTTGAGCATCACAATGCGCCCCTGAATTTCAGGCATCAGGGCAACTTCTTCGGCAGCTAATATTGTTCCGGAGGCTTCAAGCCGTTCATTAATTCGCTCGGCAGAAATTATGATAGCCTTTGGTTTGCTGATTTGCTGTTTGCCTGCCGCACCTGGTTTTTCGGCTCCGCTGTTACATCCTGCAAGCAGCACTATTAAAGCGGGAATGAATAAAGAATGTTTTTTTCTGTACATGTCCTCAAATCTTACAATCACAATAACTCAGTGCCAGTTAACCGACAGTAAAATGATTAACTGGCGTGTCGTGTTTATTACCGTTGCAAAAGTAGTATATGTATGAACATGAAATTTGATTTCTACGTTGAATTAACGTTGCAAGTTTGGCTAAATGGGGGATTTACAGGTTAGCCGGACAAATAGTTTGATAAACGGACACATAGCCTGTTTTTCAAACACAAATCCTATATTTGTTATTCGCCCTTCACCGGAAAGAGGGCATTGGGTAATGTCAAAAATCAGATACAGGTTTAATACCAAAACGCTTACTTACGAAAAGTTTGTGACTCCTCTCCGGGTTCGCATTTTTCGTGTGTTGTCGTTTTTGGCAACTGCTTCTGTAATCGGAGCTATTGCGGTTATTATTGCCTATAACTATCTGGATTCGCCTAAAGAGAAGCGTCTTCGTCGCGAACTTGATCAGCTAAAAGGTCAGTACGCCCGTCTCAACAATCGGCTCGATAATATGAGCGCTGTACTTAGTGATCTTGAGCGGCGCGATGATAATATTTATCGTGTAATTCTGGAGACTGATTCTATTCCGGATGCGATTCGCAAAGCGGGTTTCGGGGGAGCCGACCGCTATGCCGGGCTCGATGGTTTTGAGAATTCGGAACTGATGATTTTACTGACGCAGCGCACTGATCAGCTGGCGAAGCAAATCTACATTCAGTCGCGTTCTTACGACGATCTGATGAAGCTGGCGAAGAACAAAGACAAACTTATAGCCAGCATTCCGGCTATTATGCCAATTTCGAACAAAGATCTTCGGCACGCACCCTCGGGTTTTGGCTGGCGCACACATCCGATTTACAAAACAGCAGAGTTTCACCCCGGCATGGATTTCGCCGCACCCGAAGGCACTGAGATTTATGCCACCGGCGACGGTGTTGTGGAAGCTGCCGATTCAAAAGCACAAGGCTACGGTAATCACGTAGTTATTAATCACGGAAACGGCTACACCACATTGTACGGCCACATGTCGCGGATGGCAGTTAAACCCGGCGAAAAAGTGAAGCGCGGACAAGTTATAGGTTATGTGGGCAGCACCGGACTTTCAACGGCACCGCACGTTCATTACGAAGTAATAAAGAACGGCGAAAAAATGAATCCGCTCAATTACTATTACAGCGATCTTACACCAGAACAGTATCAGCGCCTCATCGAACTGTCTTCGCAACCCTCTCAATCGTTCGACTGATATGCCTTATAAAGACAGGGAAACGGTAAAGCTGTATTACACCATTGGCGAAGTGGCGAAAATGTTTGATGTAAACACATCTCTCATTCGTTTCTGGGAAAAGGAATTCGATATTATTCAGCCGAAGAAGAATAAAAAAGGAAACCGGCTTTTTACTCAAGACGATGTTGGCAATTTTCGTGTAATCTATCACTTGGTAAAGGAACGCGGCTACACTTTACAAGGAGCCCGAGAAAAACTTCGCGAGAATAAGTACGGAACCATGAACACTGTAGAAATGGTAAAGTCGCTCGAAAGCATCAAGCATTTTTTATTGGAACTGAAAAAGGAATTGTAGATACAGATTTTGAAAACGAAAAAAGCACTGCCAGGCGGCACTGCTTTTTTCTTAATTCGACGCCAGGCTAACCCCAAAAAACCTGTCGTCGAAATGCTCACCGGGATATATAGCTGATCAGTTAACCCCTTAACCTGAACAGCAACCCTTACTGGTGAAGCAATAGTTTACAAATTTACAAGGAGAAAAAAGTTTTAACAGAATTAAATCGGTGAGTGGTTAATTTTATCAGATAAATGAAAAGCTGTTATATGCGAAAAGCGCCACCTGGCGGCAGCGCTTTTCATAGATCGACGATAGATTAACCCCAAAAAACCTATCGTCGAAATGCTCACCGGGTTTTGCTGGTCAGTTAACCCCTTAAACCTGAACAGCAGCCTTATGTTGGTGAAGCAATCTTGAACAAGTTTACGCATGATTTAAATGATTGATTCAAAAAATCGGTGAAATGCCTTAAACTGTGGTTAATTGATGTTTTTAAATCGATAACCTGTGTTGGTTGATCAGCATAGTTAAAATTGGTTAAAGTGAAATTAATACTAGCTGAGGTTACTAAATTGTTGTTGGTGTTAACGCATAGAAGAAATTTTACCTGAAAGCGATTTGTGTTTTTGGGGATTGTAGCTTGCCTTTGCCTGGTCTCGGCTCCGCTCGACCTGACAAAGGCAGTTTTTACATTGTGCTTCTAGTTCAACTTTTTGGTTTTGGAACATTTTACACTCCCGAAGGGCAGAGGAACGGATTTCTAAGATCGGTTCGATGCGGAACGTGAGTTGCATTTTGTTTTGAATTGTGCCTTCAAAGGCTTTCTGCAAAGCATTTTTTGGCATTCTAGCTTGCTCTTGTCATCTCGAGCGAAGCCGAGAGATGACAAGGGCTGGCTTGCCGGTGGTTCAAGTTTCCGGTTTTGACATTATACACTCAACACTCTTCATTTTACACTCCCGAAGGGAAAGCATTTTACACTCCCGAAGGGAAAATCACTTCCGAAGGGAAACGATTTATTACATTTGGTATAAACTCCTTTTCCTGCATTAATATGATACGCATAGTTAAACTACTGATTGTTCTGGTTATCAGTATTTCCGCAGCTGCACAGCCTTCTCAAACCATCAGAGGCCGTGTGGTTGATAAAGAAACCAAGTCGCCGATTCCGGGTGTTGTAATTAAGGCTATGCGCGATTCTGTTACGCTGGGTGGTTGTGTTTCCGATGAGTCGGGGAACTACAGATTGAGTAATATTCAGATCGGGCGTGTTACGCTTGAAGCCCGTTTTCTGGGGTATCAGTTGTGGTCAATGCCTAACCTTATCGTGTCTTCGGGCAAAGAGGTGGTGATAGAAATTGAGCTGGAACAATCGGCTACACAGGTAAACGAAGTGGTAATTGAAGCAAGCAGCAAAGACGGCACCAATAATGAAATGAGCAGTGTAAGCGGCCGGATGTTTTCTGTTGAAGAAACAAATCGTTATGCCGGCAGTCGCGGTGATCCGGCTCGTATGGCTTCAAATTTCGCAGGTGTGCAGGGGGCTGATGATTCGCGAAATGATATTGTAGTGCGCGGCAACTCGCCGATGGGCGTTTTGTGGCGGCTCGAAGGTGTTGATATTCCTAACCCCAACCACTTTGCTATTGAAGGAACAACCGGCGGACCGGTCAGTATGATCAATAATAAAGTGCTCGGTAATTCCGATTTTTTTACCGGTGCTTTTCCGGCCGAATACGGAAACAGTGTTGCTGCCGCATTCGATCTGCGCATGCGAAACGGAAATAACGAACGCTTTGAGTTTAACGGACAGTTTGGATTTCTCGGCACTGAACTTACTGCCGAAGGTCCGCTGAAAAAATCGAGCGGCTCATCGTTCCTGGTCAACTATCGCTATTCAACACTCCGGCTCTTTGAAGCCATGAATATTCCCATCGGAACCGGCGCTGTACCCAACTATCAGGATGCAGCTTTCAAACTTAATTTCCCGTTGCGAAAAGGCGGAAATCTTTCGTGGTTCGGAATTGGCGGAATGAGTAACATCAATATTTTGGTCAGCAAATACACCGAACCCTCTGACGAACTTTACGGTGAAGACAG
>CALRTD020000411.1:0-4571 GCA_943371015.1 Synechococcus sp. UW140
TTCAACCACTTTGTTGGCCTGGCGGAAAGCTTCTACCACCTGCAAACGCTTAAGAGCTTCGTTCTTACGCTGCTGCGAGGTTTCGGTATTGGCTTTGTGACGCAGCTCATACGAAAGCTCATCGAGGTTGATACCACGGAGCAAATCGTAAAGGGCTTCGGCACCCATTTTGGCCACAAATTTATTCGGATCAGCATCATCAAGATACTGATTCTCTTTGGGCAGGGTCTCGAGAATTTCGAGGTACTGTTCTTCGGTGAGGAAGTCCATGTACTGGATTCCGTCTTTCCCTTTAACACCGGCCTGAATCACCACGTAACGCTCGTAATAGATAATCATATCGAGCTTCTTGGTGGGCAGTCCGAGCAGGTAGCCGATTTTATTCGGCAATGAGCGGAAGTACCAGATATGTGCTACCGGCACGGTAAGGTTGATGTGACCCATGCGCTCGCGACGCACTTTTTTCTCGGTCACTTCTACACCGCAACGGTCGCAGGTGATGCCTTTGTAGCGAATACGTTTGTATTTACCGCAGTGGCATTCCCAGTCTTTCACCGGCCCGAAAATACGTTCGCAGAACAGGCCGTCGCGTTCGGGCTTGTAGGTGCGGTAGTTGATTGTTTCGGGCTTGAGAACTTCGCCGCTCGAACGCTCCAGAATCGACTCGGGAGAGGCGAGACTGATCGTGATGTGCGAGAAGTTACTCTTTACTTTGACTTCTTTGCGAAATGACATATCGCTTGTTTTTCGTTCGTGAATCAGAAGTTCGTTTAGTCGAGGCTAACGTTGAGTGCAAGGCCGCGAAGTTCGTGCAACAATACGTTGAACGATTCGGGGATACCTGCTGCCGGCATGTTTTCACCTTTCACGATTGCCTCATAGGCTTTCGCGCGGCCAGCCACGTCGTCTGATTTGATCGTCAGAATTTCCTGCAGGATGTTGGCAGCACCGAATGCTTCGAGTGCCCATACCTCCATCTCACCGAAACGCTGACCACCGAACTGCGCTTTACCACCCAACGGCTGCTGAGTAATGAGCGAGTAAGGTCCGATTGAACGGGCGTGCATCTTGTCGTCAACCATGTGGCCCAGTTTCAGCATGTAGATAATGCCTACTGTAGCCGGCTGGTCAAAACGCTCACCGGTTCCACCATCGTGCAGGAAGGTACGGCCGTAGCGCGGAACACCTGCTTCTTCGGTGTATTTATTAATCTCGTCAATGCTTGCACCGTCGAAAATCGGAGTTGAGAATTTCAAGCCCAATTTCTGACCAGCCCAGCCGAGAACAGTTTCATAAATCTGACCAAGGTTCATACGAGACGGTACACCAAGCGGGTTGAGTACAATATCAACCGGTGTTCCGTCTTCGAGGAACGGCATATCTTCATCACGTACAATACGCGCTACAATACCTTTGTTACCGTGACGGCCAGCCATTTTATCACCTACTTTCAGCTTACGCTTCTTGGCAATGTAAACTTTGGCTAACTGCACGATGCCCGACGGGAGTTCATCACCCACCTGAAGCGCAAACTTGCGGCGTTTGTAGTCTCCGCTGATCTCGTTGAAACGGATACCGTAGTTGTGCAATACAGCACGTACCAGGTCGTTGGTTTCCTTCTCTGAAGTCCATTTGGTGGGCTCAACATTCAGGAAATCCATTTTTTCGAGCAGCTTCTGCGTAAACTTTGTGCCTTTTGATACAACTTCTTCTTTCAGGTTGTTGAATACACCTGCAGAAGTTTTGCCGTTCAAAATAGCCGTCAGTTTTTCTACGAGTACGGCCTTCAGACCGGCTTCTTCCATGAGCTGTTCCTTGTCGATTTTCTCAACAATGGTTTTCTCATCGGCTTTAGCCTTTTTGTCTTTAATGGCACGCGAGAAGAGTTTCTTGTCAATTACAACACCGCGGATCGACGGCGGAACTTTCAGCGAAGCATCTTTTACATCACCGGCTTTGTCACCGAAGATGGCACGGAGCAGTTTTTCTTCCGGTGAAGGATCGGTTTCGCCTTTCGGTGTGATTTTACCGATCAGGATATCACCTTCTTTCACCTCTGCACCGATGCGGATAAGACCGGTTTCATCCA
Organism: Synechococcus sp. UW140; assembly: GCA_943371015.1. Classification (GTDB taxonomy): domain Bacteria; phylum Bacteroidota; class Bacteroidia; order Palsa-965; family Palsa-965. The sequence continues at coordinate 2,090 of CALRTD020000411.1, forward strand.
GATCTTTTGTTGCTTCTTCCGAAACGTTCGGAATGTCGGCGGTGAGTTCTTCGAGACCACGTTTGGTATCGCGAACTTCCATCACATACTCATCAATGTGAATTGAGGTAAAGATGTCGTCGCGAACTACGCGCTCGTTAATTACGATAGCATCCTCGAAGTTGTAACCTTTCCACGGCATGAACGCCACTTTGAGGTTACGACCGAGAGCAAGTTCTGCATCCTTTGTAGCGTAGCCTTCGCAGAGAATCTGACCGGCTTTCACTTTGTCACCTTTTTTCACCATCGGTTTGATGTTGATACAGGTGCTCTGGTTGGTTTTGCGGAACTTGGTGAGTTTGTAAACTTTCAGATCGTCATCGAAGCTTACCAGACGCTGGTTATCGGTACGGTTGTAACGGATGTGGATTTCATTGGCATCCACAAAGTCAACCACACCTTCACCTTCAGCCGCAGCCAGTACACGCGAGTCGCGGGCAATCAGGCCTTCGAGACCTGTACCTACGATCGGTGCTTCCGGACGGAGCAGCGGAACAGCCTGGCGCTGCATGTTTGATCCCATGAGCGCACGGTTAGCATCGTCGTGCTCAAGGAACGGAATCAGCGAAGCAGCAATAGAAGCAATCTGGTTCGGCGCAACGTCCATCAGCGAAAGGTTGATGGGCTCGATAACCGGGAAGTCACCTTCAAGACGAGCGCGAACGCGTGTTTCTTTGAAGTTGCCTTTCTCGTCGAGGGTCATGTTGGCCTGAGCGATCATCTTCTGATCTTCTTCTTCAGCCGAAAGATAAATAACCGGCTTGTCAATGTCGGCCTTACCATCTGTTACAGTGTGATAAGGTGTTTCAATGAATCCAAGCTTGTTGATCTTCGCGTAAACGCAGAGAGAAGAGATAAGACCGATGTTCGGACCTTCCGGTGTTTCAATGGTGCAGAGACGACCGTAGTGTGTGTAGTGTACGTCGCGCACCTCGAAACCGGCACGTTCGCGGCTGAGACCTCCCGGTCCGAGTGCCGAAAGACGACGCTTGTGCGTAATCTCGGCCAGCGGATTGGTTTGGTCCATGAACTGCGAAAGCTGGTTGGTTCCGAAGAACGAGTTGATTACCGACGAAAGTGTTTTCGCGTTAATCAAATCGGTAGGTGTAAACACCTCGTTATCGCGGACGTTCATACGCTCACGGATGGTGCGGGCCATACGGGCCAGACCTACACCAAACTGTGAGTAAAGCTGTTCACCAACGGTACGAACACGACGGTTCGAAAGGTGGTCAATATCATCAATATCGGCCTTGGAATTGATCAGCTCAATCAAATACTTGATGATCTGGATGATATCGTCCTTGGTGAGAACGCGTGTCTCGTTAGAGGTGGTTTGCTTCAGCTTCTTGTTGAGGCGGTAGCGACCAACTTCACCGAGATCATAGCGTTTATCAGAGAAGAACAGCTTATCGATGATACCGCGGGCGGTTTCTTCATCGGGCGGCTCAGCATTACGAAGCTGACGATAGATATGCTCTACCGCTTCTTTCTCTGAGTTTGATGTATCTTTTTGAAGTGTATTGTAAATGATAGTGTAATCAAGGCTTGCACCGTCTTCCTTGTGCAGAATCACTGATTTCACGTTGGCTTCAACGATCTGATCAACGTGTTGTGCTTCAAGGATAGTTTCACGGTCAATGATTACCTCGTTACGTTCGATAGATACCACTTCACCGGTATCTTCATCAACGAAATCTTCTACCCATGTTTTGAGAACGCGGGCAGCGAGTTTGCGGCCGAGCACGGCTTTGAGGCCTGCTTTGCTCACTTTCACTTCGTCAGCAAGATCGAACAGTTCGAGAATGTGCTTATCGGTTTCATAACCAATAGCACGGAGCAGCGTAGTAACCGGAAGCTTTTTCTTACGGTCAATGTACGCGTACATTACGTTGTTGATGTCTGTGGCAAATTCAATCCACGAACCTTTGAACGGAATAACGCGTGCGCTGTAGAGTTTGGTACCGTTTGCGTGACGGCTCTGTCCGAAGAATACGCCGGGCGAGCGGTGGAGCTGTGAAACGATAACACGCTCCGCTCCGTTGATCACGAAAGTAGCGCGCGGGGTCATGTACGGGATAGTTCCCAGATACACATCCTGCACGATAGTCTCAAAATCTTCGTGCTCCGGATCGGTGCAGTAGAGTTTGAGTTTCGCTTTCAGCGGAACACTGTAGGTAAGACCGCGCTCAATACATTCGTCGATTGAGTACCGCGGGGGATCTACGAAATAATCAAGAAATTCGAGTACGAAGTTGTTACGAGCATCCGAAATCGGAAAGTTCTCGCTGAACACCTTAAAGAGTCCTTCGTCCTGACGGTTTTCGCTGGTCGTTTCGAGCTGGAAAAAGTCTTGAAACGACTTGAGCTGGATTTCAAGGAAATCCGGGTAATCCACCTGTGCTTTGCTTTTGGCAAAGTTGATGCGTTGCTGCTTTTTACT
>CALRTD020000412.1:0-4568 GCA_943371015.1 Synechococcus sp. UW140
AAAAGCATACCCGCTTTTTCAGAATGGTACTTAAACGTGCTGGCAAAGGTACTCGGGTTATTTATATAAGAGGTAATCACGATGATTTTCTGGATGAAGTACTGCCGTTTAAACTTGGTAACTTTTCTATTCAGCGCGATTACATTCATGAATCAAACGGCAAGCGCTACTTTGTAGTTCACGGCGATATTTTTGATACGGTAACCACAAAGCTGAAATGGATAGCCAAACTGGGCGATGTCAGCTATACATTTCTGCTTTGGGTAAATAAACATTACAACCGCTGGCGTGAGCGCCGCGGAAAGCCCTACTACTCGCTTTCGCAGGTGATTAAAGCGAAAGTAAAAGGCGCTGTTTCTTTCATCTCTGATTTCGAAGAACAACTCAGCGCGGTTGCAAAAATTAAACACTGTGATGGTGTGATTTGCGGTCACATTCACACACCAGCTGATAAATACATCGGAGATATACACTATCTGAATTCCGGCGACTGGGTTGAATCGCTTACTGCGCTGGCCGAAACAGAAGACGGCGAATGGAAGCTTATCTATTACACCGATTGGCTGAAGAGCACCCAAGAATACATACCGGAACAATTGCCTCCGCAAATAATCCCATCACTTCAAACAGCATAATATGAGCCGGAGAGTTTTCTTTATTATACAAGGCGAAGGCCGCGGGCACATGACGCAGGCATTGGCAATGAAAGAATTGCTTGAAAAAAACGGCATGGTAGTTTGCGGCGCTGTAGTTGGCAGCAACAAACGCCGCGAAGTGCCTTCTTTTTTTACGGATAAAATGGGCGGAATTAATGTAACATTATTGCCCAGTCCTAACTTTGCAAAATGGCACAATCGCGGAATTAATCTTACCGGTACTGCCTGGCAAACTATTCTAAATTTTAAGAATTATCGCCGCAGTGTACGTTTGTTAGATACACTCATCGGTACAACTCAACCTGATCTGATTATTAATTTTTATGAGCCGCTTTCAGCGCTTTGGAAAATACGTTTCCGCCGAAAAATTCCGGTTGTTTCTGTTGCACATCAGTATTTGATGATGCATCGCAGGTTCACACATCCGAAAGGACATTTCCTCGATAAACTAATTCTGAACAGCTACACGAAATTTACAGCAACCGGATCGGCAGTAAAACTCGGGCTTTCCTTTTATCCGATGTCTGACGATGTTTCACGAAATGTATTTGCTGTTCCTCCCCTGCTTCGCCGCGAAGTTTCGCAACTGCATCCGCACAAGGGCGGGCACTATTTAGTATATATGGTAAATGCCGGTTATTTGCCTGATGTGGTAAAGTGGCATGAGCAAAACCGGGAAACCATTTTGCATGTGTTTACCGATCGCAGTCAGGCCAGCGAAACCGAAATACTGCACGAAAACCTGCATGTTCACCGGTTGAGTGATGTTAAGTTTCTTAAGCTGATGTCAACCTGCAGCGGTCTGATTACCACAGCCGGTTTCGAGTCTGTTTGCGAAGCAATGTATCTGGGCAAACCGGTGTATATGGTTCCGGTTGAATATCATTTCGAGCAGTTTTGTAATTCGCGTGATGCGCATAAAGCAGGAGCCGGAATTTACAGTAATCAATATGATATTGGCCGGTTTATGAAATGGCTGCCGGGCTTTACATCGCGCAGTGCCGAATTCAGAGAGTGGGCAGACCGCGCAGAACCGATTATTGGTAACCACCTCAACCGCTTGCTGCTTGCTAAAGAAACAGAAACAACGGTTCCGCCGCTAATGCCGGGAACTGCTGATGCTGTATAATTTCGGGAACTCCTATATTTACAACCTTATGAACCGCAAACGCATCGCGTTTATCATTAACCCTAATTCGGGCAGCAACCGCAGTACCAACCGCGCAGCTCTTGTGCGCAAACTCATGCCTGCCGATGCAGAATGTTCGGTTTTTGAATGGAATGTAATTGAAGACCGCGATCGGATTTTTACAGATGTCGTAAACGGCAATTTTGATATTGCTGTGGCAGTTGGCGGAGACGGAACAGTGAGTCAGCTGGCACACGCACTTTGCGGCACACAAACGGCACTCGGAATTTTGCCCTTTGGTTCAGGCAACGGATTAGCCCGGCACATTGGAATACCGATGAATACTGCGGCAGCCATGCAGGTTATTGCACGCGGACAAATTGCCACCATGGATCGCGGCATTATTAATGGCAATTCGTTTTTCTGCACTGCCGGAACAGGTTTTGATGCGCGCATCGGAAAACTGTTTGCGACTAGTTCCAAGCGTGGTTTCTGGACGTATGCAAAAATTACGCTGCGTGAACTCAGCAACTACACACCCGAAACATGCACAGTTACTGTTGACGGGAAATCGCATCAGCACAATGCTTTTCTGATTACCATTGCCAACGCAGGCCAATACGGCAACAATGCGTGGATTGCCCCTGAAGCCAAAGTAAACGACGGCATTCTCAATGTATCGGTACTTAACCGCTTTGGATGGTGGCAGGTTCCGGCATTGGTTTGGCGCATGTTTGGCAAAAGCATACAGCATGCCAAGCCGGTTTCAACTTACTCCGGAAAAAAAATAAGCATTCAGCGCCCGGCCTCAGGCCCCACACATCACGACGGAGAGCCAGCCGAGCTGGATGCAAAATTAGAAGCTGAAGTTGAAGCGGGTGTTTTAAAAGTGGTTGTGCCTGCCGGTTTTAAAGGTTAACCGCAAGCAGTTTACAGCACCCGAATTACTTTAATAAATCGTTTCGGGTAATGACTGTTGGTATAATCGGTAAGCACAACTCCGCGATGTTTGTCGGATGATGATGCATGGATAAACATGAGCGGTTGTCCGGGTTCTGAAACGACAATGCCTACATGGCCGGCACGTTCTTCGCCTGCGCGTGTACCTCTGAACACAATAACATCACCTTTTCGCGCTTCTGAAATCGGCACTTCTTTTCCGGTGGTCATGTAATCGCGCGAGGATCTTGGCAGGCTTACTTTAAACTCGGCAAACACATAGCTCACAAAGCCTGAACAGTCGAACGCATTGGGTCCGGCGCAGGCATATTTGTAGGGTTTGCCGAGGTGCTGTTTTGCAAAAGCTACAATACTGTCGGCCTTCGTTAAAGCTACAACTGCCGATGTATCCGTTTTTACCGAATCAGCCGGAACCTGCGCCGAAAGGCGGATACAGAAGAATACAAGAAGCAGTGTGGCTATTTTCATCGTTCCTCAAAAAATTCGTAAGCATTGACTAAGTCGAGATACACGCCGTCGAATCCGGCCTCTGTAATGCGCTTGAGGTAGGAGTCGCCGTTGCCGCAAATCACCTCCTGCCAGTTTGCATCCCAGTAGTTCACATAGAAGTTATCAAGCCAAGAAGGATCTTCACCAACTATAAAAGACGGCGGCTGGGCATTCCAAAGCGGAATCCAGTAGTAGCGATAGCTTTCGGCCTGGCCAATGCTCATGTAACACAGCAGGGTACGCGTTCCTCCTCCGGGCTTCGTGCGCAAACGGGCTACTTCTGTTGCAGTTAATGCTTCAGGTTCATCGCCGCCGGTCCAGAACAAATCAATCAGGATAATATCGTAGTGAGATTGTTCGAGAGCCCGGAGATATGCTTCTTTATCAGCAAACTTTTCGGGATTGATGAGGTAGAGAAAATTCCGGCCATTGAGTCCGTCAACTGAATCAGTATTCATATTGAACGGTGAAGCGGGATAAGCAGGAATATTATCAAGTTCGCGACTGCTGGCCGCAAAGGATATAAAACCTAAAGCAGCATTGCGCGAATACGAATCATCCATTTTTGATGGTGTGAAGCAATAATCGGTAACTAAAATTTTCTTGCCCAAACTATTGCCCAGCGAACACATTTCTTCCCAATTCGTTTTTTCTTCGGCGGGTGTGAGTTCATCGTCAACGTTGTTGTATCCGTAAAATAATTCTTCGCGCCCGAATCCGTCAATGGCATTGATAAAGTTGGTTTCTGGTGTTCCGGCAGGTGTTCCGTCGGTGGTAAGCAGGGCTTCTCCGTTTTGCGGAACAACAATAAATCCGGGTTTTAACTGCTCGCCACGTGTGCTTATTTTTTGCACAAAAGCCCGCATTTCAGCACGATAGTCGATTTGTGGTGCTTCTTTTTTGCAGGCTGTAATGAGCATTGCTGTTGCAAAAGCAGCAGCCACAAAAAAATATTTTGCATTCATATTGTCAAAGTTAAATAAAGATTCTACTTTTGTCACCGCTTTGAAAGAAACGCTGGCAACAGCAGTTCTTTATCTCAAGCCCAGGTGGCGAAATTGGTAGACGCACCATCTTGAGGGGGTGGCGCTTATGGCGTGCTGGTTCGAATCCAGTCCTGGGCACAGTTCTTTATTTCCATCAGCTCTACCGGCTGATTTTTTGCCCAGGTGGCGAAATTGGTAAACGTTGCGGTCTCAGAAGCCGTTGGGAATATCCCTTGAGAGTTCGAGTCTCTCCCTGGGCACACCACCAAAAAATATTCGAAGGTAATCCGCGCAACGGGTTACCTTTTTTTATGGCATCACCAAAGCGTTTGCTAGTTAGTGCCGGTT
>CALRTD020000413.1:0-4549 GCA_943371015.1 Synechococcus sp. UW140
CGCTCAAAGGTTTTGGGGTCGATAACCTGACTGCCGGCATCGTAGCTGCCGGTGCTGCACTGCATTACCTTTCGGAAACGCAGCACGACCGCGTGCAGCACATTGCCGCCATTTCGCGCATTGAGGAAGACCGCCATGTGTGGCTCGACCGCTTTACCATGCGCAACCTTGAGCTGTTTGGTTCACCCAACGATAATGCGCGCACGCTGATTGATGTGATCGACCGCACGGTTTCGCCCATGGGTGCGCGACTGCTCAAACGCTGGTTAGCTTTGCCGCTCAAAGACGAAGCGCCGATTAACGAACGCCTCAGCATGGTGCAGGCGCTGCTCGGCAACACGGCATTGCGCGAACAGCTTACCGAACAACTCAAACAAGCCGGCGATCTCGAACGCCTTGTGGCAAAAGCCGCCGCCGGGCGCATCAATCCGCGTGAACTTATGCAGCTGCGCCGCGCACTGGATGTGTTGCCCGCTGTACAGGAAGGTTGTGCGCAGGAAGATGCACTTAAACCGCTGGCCGGACAGTTCAACCTTTGTACTGAAATTCGCAACCGCATTGCCACCGAGCTCAGTGCCGATCCGCCTTCGTTAGTCAACAAAGGCAATGTAATTGCCGAAGGTGTGGATGCAGAATTGGATGAACTGCGGCACCTGGCGTTTTCAGGAAAAGACTATCTCCTGCAAATTCAGCAGCGCGAAAGCGAACGCACCGGCATTACTTCGCTCAAAGTAGCGTTCAATAATGTGTTTGGCTATTATCTCGAAGTAACCAACGCACACAAGGATAAAGTTCCGTCCGACTGGATTCGCAAACAAACATTGGTGAATGCCGAGCGCTACATTACACCGGAACTCAAAGAATACGAAGAAAAAATTCTGGGTGCCGAAGAAAAGATGCAGGCTATTGAAGCACGACTCTTCACCAATTTAGTGCTTTCACTTGCCGAGTGGATTATTCCGATACAGCACAATGCAGCGCAGTTGGCACGTTTAGACTGCTTTATTGGTTTCGCTGCATTAGCGCAGCAGCATAATTATGTTCGTCCGCACATCAGTAACTCTTACATTATTGATATCAAAAGTGGAAGACACCCGGTTATCGAGCAGCAACTCCCGCCGGGCGAGCCCTACATTGCGAACGATATTTATCTGGATCCCGATCATCAGCAAGTGTTAATGATTACCGGGCCGAACATGGCTGGTAAATCAGCATTGCTGCGGCAAACGGCACTTATTGTGTTGCTCGCGCAGATCGGGAGTTTTGTGCCGGCAGCACATGCCGAAATTGGGTTGGTAGATAAAATCTTCACCCGAGTAGGGGCAAGTGATAACATCTCTTCCGGCGAATCAACCTTTATGGTGGAGATGAATGAAACGGCCAGCATTCTCAATAACCTTTCGATGCGGAGTCTGGTACTGCTCGACGAGATCGGCCGCGGCACCAGTACATACGATGGCATTTCTATTGCGTGGTCAATAGCCGAGTTTTTGCACGAGCATCCCACAGCGCGAGCCAAAACACTTTTTGCCACACACTATCATGAACTGAACGAAATGGCTGAGCGTTTTCCGCGCATCCGCAATTTCAATGTGAGTGTAAAGGAAATTGGCAACAAGGTGTTGTTTATGCGCAAATTAGTTCCGGGGGGCAGCGAACACAGTTTCGGTATTCACGTCGCCCGCATGGCCGGAATGCCGCGCAAAGTAGTTGACCGCGCCGGCGAAGTACTCATCCAGCTTGAAAAATCGCACAGCGCCGGCGAGCTGATGAACAGTCCCAAAAAACAAAAAGCGGCAAAGCAGCAGGAAGAAAACTTTCAGCTCAGTTTCTTTCAGTTGGATGATCCCGTTTTGGAACAAATTCGCGAGGAAATTCTGCAGACCGATATTAATCAACTCACACCTGTTGAGGCATTGATGAAGCTGAATGAGATCAAGAAGCTGATTGGGGGAAGGTGAGTGCTGTCATCTCTCGGCTCCGCTCGAGATGACAAAGGTAAGCTAGAATTCAAAAAAAATGCTCTTGTCACGCTAGGCAACCGCATGAGTTGCGGGTAAGACGAGGCAAGGGTATTCTTTAGAAAGTCGTTGAGTCGTTTTACACTCAACACTCATCACTTTGCACTCCCGAAGGGAAATCATTCCGCGCAAAGCGCGGCTAAACTTCTTCTTCAAACTCCGGCGCCCAAGCGTTAAAGAGCAAGGCCAGATAGTGATTCTCATTTTCCGAAATTACATTATCCGTTTTGGTGAGTTTCACGGCAAAGTCGAGGAAATGATTGCGTTCGTCTTCGGTCGAATCATCGTAGAAATCGTTCATGCAGCGTTCGAAATGTTCTTCGTATTGCTCGCGCGGAAGCGTACTCAGGGTTTCAATCTCGGCGTCCAGATTAACCGGAATCGGAAAATTTTCGGTTAAATAATCAACGATAATATCACCGGCTTCTTTATCAAATTTACCATCAACTTGCGAGAGAATCATGAGCAAATGGTAGCCGGCAAGAGGAGTATTGAGTTTATACGACATGAGTTTTAGCTGATTGGAATTACACTTTAAAAGTAGGATATTCTTCAGAACTGAACCAAACTGTTTAACATTCTTTTAATTGATTTTTGGGGTATATGGCTACGATTTTGTTGTTGTATGTAAAAGTCAAACCCTTAAAAACGTTATACCATGCTAAAAAAAACACGCCAGACCATTTTCATTGCAACCGCACTTACGGTACTTTTTGCGGGATGTACTGTTATCCGACAAGGTGAAGTAGGAGTAAAGCGCCGGTTGGGTAAACTCGATGCGAAGACAATTCAGCCCGGAGCTAAATTGTTTTTCCCGTTTACCACCCGAATCATAAAAGTTCCAATTCGCACCCAAAATGTAGAGTTGCGGCTTGATCTGCCTTCAAAAGAAGGGGTAAACGTATCTACGAGCGTGTCGATACTTTATCACATCAAACCCGAAATGGCTTCAAAGATTATAGAAACGATCGGCCCGGATTATGAGAGTGTGATGATTTTAAGTGTGTTTCGCTCAAAAGCCGCCGATGCAACAGCCCGGTACGATGCAAAAGACATGTATTCCGGGGCTCGAGCCACCATCGAAAAAGAAATTGCCGACAGTATGAATCATGTGCTCAATGCCCGCGGCTTTGAAATTGAGCAGGTGCTGCTCAAGAGCATACAACTTCCTGCCGGATTGACTCAAGCTATTGAGCAAAAACTCCGTGCAGAGCAGGAAGCCCAGCAAATGCAGTTTGTGCTGCAGCGCGAGCGTTTGGAAGCCGAACGCAAGATTATTGAAGCAAAAGGCGTTCGCGATGCACAGCAAATTGTTGGCCAGGGACTGAACGACACCACATTGCAATGGCTCCAGATTCAGGCGCTTCGCGAACTTGCTTTGTCGCAAAATGCAAAAGTAGTGTTGATGAACGGCCCTCAGCAGCAGGTCATGATTCAGACCGAGCCCAAGTAAAACCGTACAAAAAGCATCCGAAAATCAGTCTTTCATCTGTTTTATCACAGGTGAAAGACTGATTTTCAATCACTTGAAAAAAATACGTAAAAAATTTTGCAGAATTGAAAGGCTACGCTATTTTTGTGCTCCCAAATCGCCAACAACGGCAAGGCGGGCAGTTCTTACAAATACCTGCGGAAATAGCTCAGTTGGTAGAGCGCAACCTTGCCAAGGTTGAGGTCGCGAGTTCGAACCTCGTTTTCCGCTCCAAAAGCCGGTATATCCGGCTTTTTTTTTGCCACTATTTTGCTCATTAGAGAGCATGCCCGGGTGGTGGAATCGGTAGACACGAGGGACTTAAAATCCCTTGGCTTTGCGGCCGTGCGGGTTCAAGTCCCGCCTCGGGTACAAAACAGAAAGAGAATGAAAGCGAGAGCGATCATTCTCTTTCTGTTTTTAGTAGATAAGAAAAAGCGGATGAGAAATTTAGTGCAGAAAAATATGATGTAGGAATGGAACTACGCAGGCAGTCGAGATCGTGATGTTTCATTACACAATAAATATTGTGAAAAGCCTACACCTATTTCATTCCACCTTTCCGTACGGTTATCACTTCACTTGTTGAAACAGCCAGTGATTGTTGTTTAACTGTATCATAAAAGAAGTAAAAATTATTGGTTTTCCCCAAAAAAATAAAACTTTCGCTAGTGCGAATAATTTCACCCTGATTGGTTGTTAGTACTACTGCATCAGGCATTCTTTCAGTCTGTTCAATGTCATACACAGCAAGACTCAATGTAAATAGAAACAATACCACTGTTGTTGAAAGTTGAAGGACAACCTTTTCTTCTTTTATACCAAGTATTCTATCAATGAAGTACATGAATAATTGTATGAACGCAGTAAAGGCAAAGTACAGCCACATCAATTTCTTATAACAAAGAAATAAACCCGATAAAACAATAGTGATAATTAAAATTACAAATACTGCCTTCACTGGAGATTTCTCCAACCAATCTTCTGTTTTAGGAATGATCCCTTGAAATTGAGATTGCTCTTTTTTGTTTTCTTGGGCTACAGGAGTAACATCTTT
>CALRTD020000414.1:0-4548 GCA_943371015.1 Synechococcus sp. UW140
AACGGCTATCGCGACTACTATCCGCAGCGCTGTAAAAACTCGTCAGGTCAGATTATACACGGTTTTGGCGCCGACGACTCGTTGTTTGTTTATGAAAATGGTAAACGCATTGCGGCTCATGAAGTAAAGAGTAAATACATGACTGCCCGCAAAGAATATCCTGACGACAGTACAGGAAACTATGCATTTGTTGACAGATATATTGTAGAAGAACCGCGCTACCTCAGTCTCGATTTTGATCCGCACCGGAATATGTACTATCGCATTGTACATCACGCCCAGCAATATATTAGCCAGGACAGTATCACCATCAACCAGAGTATCGACAAAAACTGGTCGCTGATGATTTTCAACGAGAAGTTTGATATTATTGGTGAAGTAATGTTTGATCCGAAGCAGTACATGCCGCTGATACTGATTACCAAAGAAGGATTGCTTGTGATGCGCCGCAACGAATCGCTGACCTTACCCCGGGCCACATTTACACTCTTCCAGCCCGAAAATCTCTGATGAACTTTCGCACACTTACAGGTCTGCTTATTTTCTCCGGAAGTTTGTTATTCGCATCGTGTTCTGACGATGCCCCCAAAACTCAGGCTCCGAAGGAAAGCTTACCAACCCGGGTATTTCGGCAATACCTGAAAGAAAATTTTCGCGACAGTATTCCGCAGCAAAAACACATTTACATACTTGTGCCCGGAAAAGGCTGTAAAGGCTGCATGGCCAATACACTCGACCGCATACGCCAGCTGAAACCCGACAGCACTTATACTACGGTAATCATTTCAAGCATTAACACACTTCCCGAAGAAATGTATCCGGTGCCGTTTTTGTTTGATGAAAAAGCAAAAATGGAGCGGATCAACCTTCGGATTTCAAATGTTACCGTTTTGCGAACACAAGACGGACGCATACATGATATCCGAAATTTCGATGGCATTCATGATCGCGGTCTGGATTCGCTGATTCACTGGAAATAGCTGATACTTCTGAAATCTCAAAAGAAAGAAGGAGCAGCAAGCCGGGTATTCTGATTGCTGAAAATGCCGGTGTAAATCACCATAGCTTCAATAGCTCCCCTGCCCTCGCTTGCCGGCGTAAGTCGCGACACATTGAAATCATAGTTAAAAGCTGCACCTACCGGACCGTAATCAACGCGAATCCATGCACTGAGCGCATCGCCCGTGCGATACATGCCTCCAAACGAAAACGCTTTTTCTTCCTGATAATTCGTGTAACGCGAACGTTCGCCCAGCTTAAACTTCATGCCCAACCCCAGATTGATGAGCCGCGAAGGACCTTGCGTGGCATACAGAATGCGCGGAAGCAGATAAGTACTGCCACTCTCGCTGAGTTTAATTTGTGCGGCCCAATGTGCCATTAACTTCCGATACAGTTTATCTGTACTGCCAAAGAAACTGATTTCCGGCTGTGTGAGGTGATGCAAACCCACACCAACATTCATTTTCACACTTTCGTTAAGCGTGGTTGTGAATGCTGTACCTGCTCCCACATCAAGAAAAAAATACGAATCGCCGAATGCTGTTGCCTCGCCGGTTGGAAGTGCAGAATCATAGGAAAGTCCGTTGAACTGCCGCCCCCAGCTTGACTCGGCCAGATTAATGCTGCGCTGGTTAAAACCAACCTGCAAGCCAAAAGAGAAAAAACTGCGGTTGTTACCGCTTAATGATTTGTTGTAGGAACCACTCGCACAGAAACTGTTATTGACCAACTGCGTACTTCCCGCTTTATCCACATTGGCATTGAAACCGGCAGCAAAAAAATCGCGAGATGATTTGCGTTTACTTTTGCGCTGAAATGGCATATCAGCACCAAATGAATACGTCACAAACGGTTTCGACACTGCCGACCATTGAGTGCGGTAATTATTAATTATACGCAGATCGCCGGTGAAATTGCCTGTAAGTGCAGGATTTACCGTAAGCGGCGCCATATTGAACAAGGAGTAATGAAAATCCTGTGCCGATACTGCAACAGCAGCCAAACAGCATACAGCAATAAGTGATAATTTCTGTTTCATATTCGTCTCCCCTCTTTTTCAGCGTACAAGTGACACATCACCTTTTAGTGTTTCTATTCGCCCATCGTAATATTCGACCTTTACGTAATAGGCGAAAATTCCAGTATTTACGGGCTTTCCGTCGAAAGTACCATCCCAGCCAAAAGTTTGCGATGTAGTTTCAAAAACGATTTGTCCGTTGCGGTTGAACACCAAAAAATTAAGTGTTTTTATGCCGGGCCCATAAACAAACAACACATCATTAGCACCATCATCGTTTGGCGAAAATGCTGAAGGCACAAACAAACCGTAGGCTTCAATTACATCTATAATTACTGTATCGGTGGAAGTACAGCCGTTGGCGTTTGTAAGCGTAACCGTGTAGGTTGTTGATACTGTAGGACTGGCCACCGGCGATGCACAAGTTGTGCAGCTTAAACCGGCAGCCGGCAACCAGCTGAACGTTCCTGTACCTGTTGCTGTAAGCGCTAAGCTGCTGCCAATGCCTATTGTGGCGCCGTTGCTCACGGTTAATGCAGGCGGTGCTGCTACGTTAATGTAATTGGTCAGCGTTAGCGTATCGTTTCCGTAAGTATTTGTAACAATAAGAATTACATTATATACACCGGCGGCGGTGTAACAAATATTTCCGGGGTTCTGCTGGTTCGAACTTGCAGGTGTGCCACCCGGAAACTGCCAGTTCCACGCCGTAGGAGCTCCGGTGCTCAGATCATTGAAACTAATGCAATCGCCCTCGCAGATGGTTTGATCTGAAGCCGCCGCCGCTGCAACAGGAGGCGCACAGGGAATAACAGTAACTGTAACAGAACTTGTGCCTGTGCAACCATTGGCATCAGCTACCGTAAGCGAATAAGTAGTTGTAGTTGTTGGTGCAACGGTAACAACAGCTCCGTTCAGGTTGCCGGGCTGCCAGGTATAAGTTGTTCCGCCGCTGCCGGTTAATGTGGCCTGTGCACCCGTGCATATTGTCTGATTGCTGCCTGCATTAGCCACCGGCGGCGGATTAACAGTAATGTAGGTGTTTTGTGTAAGCGTATTTGTGCCGCTTACATTAGTAACAGTAAGTGAAACCGCATAGGTTCCGGGAGCATTGTAGCAAATGTTTGCAGGGTTTTGCACGTTGGATGTTGACGGAGTTGCTCCCGTAAACGTCCAGCTCCACGCTGTGGGCGGCCCGCTGCTTAAATCGGTGAAGTTGATACAATCGCCAACACAAATGCTTTGATCGTTGGCCGTAAATGCGGCGGCGGGGCCTGTACAGGTAATCACGGTTATTGTTACCTGTGCTGTGTCCGTACAGCCCGAAGCGTTGGTTACTGTAAGCGTGTAGGTTGTTGTTGCAGCCGGTGTTACGCTTACTGATGCTGTTGTAAGGTTTCCGGGATTCCAGAGATAAGTTCCGCCTCCGCTGCCGCTGAGTGTTGCCGGTTGTCCTGC
The DNA here is from genome assembly GCA_943371015.1 of Synechococcus sp. UW140. Classification (GTDB taxonomy): domain Bacteria; phylum Bacteroidota; class Bacteroidia; order Palsa-965; family Palsa-965. The sequence continues at coordinate 3,479 of CALRTD020000414.1, forward strand.
GCATACTGTTTGTCCGCTTCCGGCTGAGGCTGTGGGCAGTGCTGTTACGGTAATCAAGGCATTTTGGGTGAGTGTACCGGTTCCGTTGGCATTGGTGGCTGTAAGCGTTACGGCAAACGTTCCGGGGGTGTTGTAGCAGATGTTGGTTGGATTTTGAACGGATGAACTTGCGGTTGCAGCTCCGGTAAATGTCCAGCTCCACGATGTTGGCGAATTGGTAGTTAGATCCGTAAAGCTGATGCAGTCGCCAACGCAGATTACACTGTCGCTGGCTGAGAATGCAACAACAGGAGCCAGCGGATTGGGCGGAACGCTGAGTTCCATTTCATCGATTGCAATGGAGGGATCAGTACCAACGCCGTCGTCGTTATTCACCCAGCGAAAACCAATTCTTACGTTGGCATTATTGTTTGCCGACGCCGGCAACACTACCGAATAAGCTGTCCACTGTCCCTGCGGTGCACAAGGCCCGTTGTTAGTAGCAGCCGGATTGGCAAGAAAACTCCAGCTAGTTCCGTCGAAATACCAGATTTCGGCATCATCATTCGGCGGAGCTCCCTGTTTAATGTAGTTAAAACTGAGGGTAATGGTACTTTGTCCGCTGCAGTTGATTGTTGGCGACTCAATACGGCGATTGGTTTGCGGACAGGTTAGAAGTCCGCAGAGTCCGCCGGCATCGTAAGCAGCACCAATATCGCCGAAAAATGTAGGGGCAGCACTGATGTGCAGCGAAGCGCCGGTAGCTGTTGCCGTAACAGGAACGCAGCCAGTACCGCAGTTTCCGGCGGTGTAACCGTTTTCGGCGCAGCTTACATACCATTCGTTGGCATCAGCACCTTCAATACCCATAACGGTTTGTGTCCACGTTCCGTTGGCACTCGAATAGCCAACAGCACTGCAACCTGAAGTGCAATTATTATTAAAGTCTTCGGACCAAAACACTTGTGCCGGTGCACAAACTGGTAGAAGCAAAAACAGGAGAAGCCTGTACACGTTTTTCATGCGCTTTTGTGAAACGATGTTGATTGGGAGTGAAGCAATCGCAAACTAATTTAGCAAGCGAATGCCTT
>CALRTD020000415.1:0-4538 GCA_943371015.1 Synechococcus sp. UW140
GGCGATTCACTGGTTTATTCGTGGTACACACCTTATGAAGATGATGGTCCAACATTTACAGCCGGACAATGTATTTTTCCTACAGTAGTTTTTCTTCCCGGTTTCGGGCCAACCAATCCAACGGGCGGTGCTCCGCTGAGTATTGATCCTCAAACAGGTTACATTACCGGTTCGCCTCCGTTTATCGGTCAGTTTGTGGCTGGTGTGCGTTGTGAAGAATATCGCGACGGACAAAAAATAGGAGAGATTGTTCGCGATTTTCAGTTTAACGTTGTGTTTTGTCCGCCTATTGCACAGGCTATAATTGCACAGCCTGCAGGTGCCTGTTTTTCGAACAGCAGCACTGTTCAGTTTGACAACGCAAGTACCGGCAATGCTTCAACCTGGTTCTGGGATTTTGGTGATACAACAGTAACCACAGATACTTCTTATGCTTTTGAGCCATCATACACCTATCCCGGCATTGGTCCGTGGAATGTGATGCTGGTAATTAATCCGAATACACCTTGTGCTGATACTAATTTCTATCAGCTCGAATTTTCGGAGGTGTTCGCGGATGTAGTTCCTGCCAACGACAGTGCCTGTGTTGGCGATCCGTTTCAGTTTACCGATAGTTCAACGGTAAGCAGTAATGCCAGTATAACCGGCTACTGGTGGGATTTTGGTGATGGCGATACATCATCAGTTCAAAATCCGGTACACACTTATTTATCGAGCGGTAATTATACGGTATTGCATGCCGCATATAACTCATTGGGTTGTGTTGACACCGTTGCTTATCAGCTTGCAGTAATTAATCCGCCTATTGCACTTGCCGGTGCTGATACCGTGGCTTGTTATAACAATGCCGGAGTAGGTTTAGGCGGCTCCATACTTAATGCGCCTTCGGGTGTTTGGGTCGGAGCCGGAACATTTACACCAGCGCCAACTTTCCTGAACGCCACCTATCAACCTACACAAACCGAACTTGATTCGGGTTTTGCAGTACTTGTGCTGCAAACCACAGGAGCATCGCTGTGTGCGCACGATGCTGATACACTCCGTATCACATTTACACCCGCGCCAACTGTTGATGCCGGTATTGATATTACGGTTTGTGTGGATACACCTTCTGTGAATGTGTGTGCGAACCTAACTTTAGCCACCGGCGGTTTCTGGTCAACAACCGGAAGCGGAACCTTCAGCACCCCGAACCAGCTTTGCACCGATTATTTTCCGAGTCTTGCCGACAGATCCGCAGGATCGGTTGTGCTTTACCTTACATCAACCGGAAACGGAACTTGCCGGCCGGTGATTGACAGCGTTACCGTTTTCTTTTCGGCAGCACCAACTATTCTGTTTTCAGTTCCTGATACAGCCTGCAGCAATCTGGCCTTTCCGGTTATTGCCGCAACCAGCACAAACAGTGGTTACTGGACAACACTCGGCGACGGAATTTTTCCCGGTGGAGATACAACACTTGTAACCACTTATTTGCCCGGCCCCGGCGATTTGAGCAACGGACAAGTGCAGTTGGTATTTAATACACTCAACAACGGTGGCTGCCGTCAGCAAAAAGATACTGTAACCGTAATTATTATTCCGGCCCCCAACTCATCTTTCTCCAACACCTCTGTTTGTCCTGATGTGGCAATGAGCTTTACCGATCTTACAACTTCGGTAACACCGCTTGTAAGCTGGAACTGGAATTTTGGTGACACAGCATCCGGAGCAGCCGACTCATCGTTGCTTCCGTCGCCGCAGCACTTGTATGTATCTGGCGGTTACTATACGGTAAGTCTGACCACAGTTTCGGCGAATGGTTGTCCGGATACAGAGGTTCGGCAGATTTATGTGTATCCGTTTCCGCAAGCCGCTTTCAGCACTACCGGATTTTGTTTGAACGAAGGAACCGTATTCAATGATCTTTCGACTTTAGATACCGGTTTTGTTGCGCAGTGGGAATGGTACTTTGGCGATAATACATTTTCTGTTGAACAGCAACCGTTGCACCAATATGCAGCGCCCGGTGTTTATCCGGTTACGTTTGTTGCAATTTCAAACTTCGGCTGCCGCGATACAATTACTCAGTCGCTTGATGTTTATCCTTCTCCCAATGCAGTATTTACATCAGATCCGTTTGGTTTTGCGAACACAGTTCAGCTTGTTCAATTCACTGATCAGTCGTACAACAATGTAGTTGGCTGGATCTGGGATTTTGGTGATTCAACAGCACCGTCAACAGCACAGCATCCCAATCACAGCTGGCAAAATCCCGGAACATTTACTGTAACACTGATTGTGGCTGATACCAACGGTTGCACAGATACAGCCCGAGTTGATTATATAGTAAGCACTCCGCCGGATGTGCCCAGTGGTTTTTCGCCCAACAACGACGGGCAGAACGATGTGTTTCAGGTATTCGGCGGGCCGTTTACGGATCTTGAATTACGCATTTTCAATAACTGGGGTGAACTTATTTATACCGCAACTTCACAAACACAACCCTGGGATGGCACACGCGACGGTATTCCGCAAGCTATTGGTGTTTATGTTTACACGGTACGTGCCACAACTGCCGACGGACGGGAGTATTTCCTGTCGGGCGATGTAACTCTGCTGCGCTGATGAAAACATACAAACTACAGCGCCCCATCCTGTTTTTACTGCTCTTATTGGCATCAGCAGTAGACATGAAGGCACAGGATTTTCATCTCACGCATTATGATGCGGCAAAGATCTATTTGAATCCTGCCATGACCGGCATGTTCGACGGGCGTTACCGTATTCATGCTAACTACAGAAATCAGTGGAATGCTGTGGCTACGCGCCCGTTTCAAACTGCTGCACTTGCCTTCGACAAGCCTATACGCCGCTATGGTTTGGGCGTGCAACTGATGAACAACCGTGCCGGCTTCGGAAATTTCAATGTGCTGAGCTTAAATTTTTCCGGAGCGTATGATCTTCAGTTTGATGATGCCAACGAACATCACATTGCATTTGGTGTAAATGCCGGCTTCACGCAAAAGAGTGTTGATTTTGGCCGCCTTACCTGGAACAACCAATATACCATGACCAGCGGCGGAAGTTTCGATCAGAGTCTGCCCAGCGGCGAACAGTTTGCCGGTAACGAACAAGTTTATTTGTTTGATGCCAGCGCCGGAGCATTGTATTATTTTGCCCGCGAACGCAGCCGGTTCAACCCGTTTATTGGTTTCTCGGCATTTCACCTGAACCAGCCGGTTGAATCGTTTTATGGTTTCCGTAATAAATGGCCGATTCGGTATGTCTTGCATGCCGGCGGCCGCATCGGAATAAGTGAACGATTAACATTGCAACCGCGTGTGCTCTCGATGTGGCAGCTCAACGACCGTGAACTTGTAGTGGGTTTGCTGGCCAACATCTATTTGCCCAACAGCGATTCGTATGTAATTGTTGGTCCCACATTCAGAAACCGCGATGCGGCAATTTTTGAAGTCGGGCTCAAACACCGCGAATACACCTACCGCATCAGCTATGATGTGAATGTATCAACCCTGAAACCTGCATCCAACAACCGCGGAGGCATTGAGTTTTCAGTGATTTATGTTGCCAAGCGCAAGCAGCCTGCTGTTTCACCCAATTGTCCACGTTTGTTATGATGCGGTTTATACTATTCGCTTTATTGCTGCTTGTTTCGGGCAATGTATCGGCACAAAGCCGCCGCGATTGGTTAGAATTTGGCGATAAAGCTTTCGATAAAAAAGACTTCAAGCTGGCGCTCACCTGCTATCAGCATGTAGTTACCTTCATGCCCGGCAGCGACCGCGATCTGGTCACACCTTACGAATGCCGTCCATACGTGCCTCCGCGCAAAACGGTTGATTCTGTTGCCTTGCAAAAAGCTACGCAGAAAGCAGATTCGTCGCAGAAACAATTACCGCCTGTTCAAGGCAATGACCCGCGCACACGCTATGTTACTCATCGCATTGCCGAATGTTATCGCCAACTGCATGATTATGACAATGCCGAACTCTGGTATGCACTTGCAGCACAACTGCCCGATGATCGTTTCCCGGAAGTGAAGTATTGGTACGGCATTGCACTGATGAACAATGCAAAGTATGACGATGCTGCGAAACAGTTTGAAGCGTATCTCGCTACGTTGAAAAACGGAGATCCGAACATCGAAAAAACAACGCGCAACATCAACGGTTGTATTTTCGCTCAAGATACTGCTCATGTAAAAAAGGCAGTAATCACTTCATTGCTTGATTCAGTTATCAATACCGGAACAACTGCCTTTTCGGCCAGTTACTACGCCAATTCTGATCAGATTTTATTCACTTCCGGTCGTCCCGGTAATGTGAGTTCCGAATCAATGAAGCAGCTTGGTTTCGATGCTTATACTACCGATGTGTATCTGGCAACGAAACTAAACGGAACCTGGCAGCAACCGGTTCCGATGAAAACCAATCTCGGTGTGCTCAATACACCTGCCAACGAAGGCGCTGCAACAGTTTCGTTTGGCTTGCAACATTTGTTTTTTACGCGCTGGAGCGATGACGGACAAGAGTGTG
>CALRTD020000416.1:0-4473 GCA_943371015.1 Synechococcus sp. UW140
AAAGGAATAGATATGAAAAAACATGGCAGTAAACTTTTCCAGCCCTTTACACGAATAGAAGAGAACAAATCGGCCGGAAGTACGGGTATTGGCTTGTATATGATAAAGCAAATGCTTGATCAGTACGGAGCTACTATTAAACTATACAGTGAGTTGGGCAAAGGAGTTCAAATTGAAATCTCGTTCCCGAGATAAGTGAAGTTGAACAGGTAAGATAAATTGCTGAATAATTTCATAATCTATTTCTGTTTTCTCTACTTTGCAGTCAAATCAGCTCTCATGAAAAATCTGTTGTTGCTTGCCTGTTTTATTTGTTGCGGGGTTTCAGCTCAGCAATATCATCCGCTGCTTGATTCCGTCCAAAACCGGTGGACATATGCGACACAATTTGTTGGTATTGACCAGCCAGAAAGTATTCCAGATACACTTTGCGGGCCTCTACTATATTCTTCAGACAATCCGCATGAATTTACAGGCAGCGACTCATTGCTTGGCAATCATATTTATAAAAAGCTGTACCGAAATGTAAATATGTCCTTCAACCAGACTTGTCTTTTAGGATTTATTCGTGAGGATACAGCACTTCAGCAGGTTTGGTTTTGGGCAGCTTCTGACACTGCCGAGCATTTGCTTTATGATTTTTCACTCAACACAGGTGACACATTTTACATTCAACATATTGCCGATCAATCACGAACAGGAAACTATATTGTTACTGCAACCGGTATTGCCAATTTTGCACCCGGTCAATTAAAAACAATTGATCTTTCGTGTGTTGATTGTCAATCGGCCAACGTTACTGATTTTTGGGTTGAAGGAATCGGCTCTCTTACTGAATTGATTTATCCCCGAATGTATATTATGAACATTCCGGTATTCTACGGGCAATGCCCGGGATATCAGCATCAGTATTTTCAGTTTTTAGCTTGTTTTGAGCAGCAGCAGCGGGTTTACTGGGATACCTGTGCCTATCAGGTAACGCTCAATAGTCCCAGCTCTTTTACGTTTTTTATAGACAGTTGCAACTTTTATTTCAATATGCCGGGCAGTGTGTCAGAAAACAATCCTGCAGAACAACTCAATCTGGTTCCGAATCCGGCTGATCAGAACTCCATATTATATACGCAAGTAACCAAAACAAGTACTTTTATTTTTAGTATTTCAGATTATACCGGACGAATTATTTTACAAAATCAATTACTGCTGAATGCCGGGCAGGAGCGCATTGAATTTCCTACAGCCAATCTTCCGGAAGGCCTGTATTTAGTAACGCTGGCATCCGAATCGGGCATCAGCAGAACGAAGCTGATGATAAAGCATTAGAACTGATTTAGTTGATTATAAAGCCGCTCAGCGTCTGTCAAATAATCAGGAACAACTACTTCATTCTCATGTTCGCGAAATACAATGTCGGGATGTTTGGCATTGTAGCGCGCACGGGTTTCCAGCTGTGCATATTGCTCGGGCGTTAACGTAAAACCTGCGTGAGCCAGTGTTTTAGAGGCAATCTGCAACGCGCCTTCGCTGTAGTTGATTTGCAAAAGTTCGGGAGCAGTTGTGCGAAGCTGAATAAGTTGAGCATAATAAGCACACATCAGTTCGCCGAAAAACGGATCGGGATGCTGTGCGGGATTTACGCCGGGCAATTGTTTTGGCGAAAGCATTCCGGGTACAGCCTGCATACCGGGTTGCTTGCGGAGTGAGCGCAAAATTTCGGCCGGATGCCGGTACAGTACAATTGCCGGAACATCGGGCCAAATCCTCCGCAGGGTTTCGTAATGCAGGAGATGCCAGCTATCGGTTTTAACCACAAGTTTTTGTTTACCGCGCCGGAGCATGTGGGTTGCAGTTCGAAGTTCGCTGAATGCCTCCGCAGCCAGCAGCTGATCGAGCAACGGAACTTCGGACAGCACGGTTGTATCGTTATCCAGAGCAAGCAGTTGTGCCAGCAATGTAGAGCCGCAGCGCGAGGTATGAAAGATAAGGAGATCCGGCGGCGCTGCGGAAGCGATCTGCTCTGCCAACCAACTCCGCGAAACAGTACTCCGGAAACGATTCCGGTTTTCAGGAAATTTCGCGCGGACACACATTATGGTTTCGTCGAAAAAAGGTGCTGAAAACGGAGTATCATCAAAACGCAGATAATGAAAGGCGTTTTCATCTTCCAGCAATTTTACGGGAAGCCAGTTTTTCAGGTCTGCACTTATCATCGGCCTGATGATCTGAATGTGTTGAGTAGTTGTTGCGCGGCTGTTCCGCCCATTCGTTCCAGTTCTTCAATAATGCGTTGACGGGTTTCTGCATCGGGCTGTCTGGCTTCTGCTTCTTCCGCAAAATCGTAACCGGCACGGGCAAACCAGGCATCTGTCCAGCTGTTTCGTTTCCCGTCAATGACCAGGTGCACGCGATGCTTCTGACTTTTATTGTTTACCGAATGTGGTTGATCGAAATCAGCATACCAGCAGGTGCCGGGCTGCATATCCAGCATTTCGCCGTTTACTTCAAACTCCACTTCGGTAGTTGTAATAATAGGAATATGCAAACGGAATGAACCAAATCGGTAGGCCAGTCCGCGATCACGATGAGAGCGAACTACGCTTCCGGCTTCCAGCCGTAATAAACGCACGGCTTCTTTTTCAAACTCAAGTGCATTGAGCAGCTGCGTAAAATATGTGCATTGAGTAAGCACAGGAGTTGGTTTAAAAACAGCATCCGGGAGTGCCAATACATCCGTTTCAATTCCTGTTGATGAATACAATGCAATACTGTTCCAGTTTCCGGTATAATCGTTCGTGTTGTAATGAGCCGGCCATGTATAGTGCAAACAACTCTGAAGATCGTTTTGCAATAGTGTTATATCTGTATCAAGCGGAAGTAAACGGGCAGCAAAAATTGACATGGTGTGCAGTGTTGAAATGATGTGTTTACAAATGGATGAGTGTAAATATTGCAGTAAAGACGGGGCTTTCGGACGTCTGTTGAAAACTAAATCGAGAAACCAGTATTTCTACGCGGTGTACTTATCAGTAAGCCTAATACTTTTATTGAAATTGCAACCCTTACACAGACATTCACTTCAAAACATTACCCGCATTAATTGTCATCTGATACTTTTAGTAACAGATTCAAGTAATCAGTATGCGTATCCGTTTTAGCACTGAATGTCTGACATAAAGGATCAAACCGCAAATGATCGGCTTTTCAATTATCCTTAAATAATTTAACCAAAAACCTCTTCTTTTATGGAAGGAACAATGGCAGTAATTACTCCAGTGGCGTATGATTTTACGCCGAGATACTGGATGCAGTGCAACGGACAGCTTTTGTCGATTTCAACGAATTCGGCGCTGTTTTCTTTGCTGGGTACTACTTTTGGCGGCAACGGCATTCAAACATTCGGAATTCCTGATATGCGTGGCCGCGTTCCGGTAGGAACAGGAACATCTCCCGGGATGACAGTTTCACTTGGAGAAGTAGCAGGCAGCGAGACGGCAACGATGACAATCAACAATATGCCATCGCACAACCACAATGGTAATATTACCATTACTCCCCGTGTAGGAGCAACAGCAGAAACCGGCAACGTAGCTGATATGTATCCGGGATTTGCAACAAACGGCTATGCCAACACACCTACACCGAACACCTTTATTCAAGGTCCCAATGTTATCAGTTCAGTTATCGGAACAACAGGCGGTTCATATCCGTTTGAAATTCTGACACCTTACTTAACTGTAAATTATGTGATCTGCGTTCAGGGTATTTATCCTTCACGCAACTAACAGACACATAAATAAAACAACATCAACCTGAAAAAAACACAACTATGTTTATAGATCCATATTTAGCAACTATCGCCATATTTGCCGGCAATTTTGCCCCCCGCAATTGGATGTTCTGCAATGGTCAGCTTCTTTCTATTGCAGAATACAATGCACTCTATGCACTGATTGGCACCACCTACGGCGGCGACGGACAAGTAACCTTTGGATTGCCTGATTTGCGCAGCCGTGTAGCTATTCACGAAGGACAAGGTCCGGGGTTGAGCAACTATTTAATCGGTGAAATGGCAGGTACTGAGAGTGTAACTCTGCTCAGCCCCAACCTTCCGATGCACAACCACAGTTTAATAAGTTTGCCCCTTCAGCAGCCTGCTTCAACTGTAAACAATTCGGGTGTTAATGAGCCCAAAGGAGCGTATCCGGCTTCTGGTGCAACACTTTATTCGACAACCTCTGACGGTTCTCGTATGGGTCCTTACAGTTCAACAGCAACAACACCCATAGCAGGATCTAATCAGCCGGTATCTATTATTCAGCCTTACCTGGCTATGCACTACATTATTGCAGTTGAAGGTATTTTCCCTTCACGCGCTTAATCTATTTATCACTCACCAAAAAACGATAGCACTCATGGAAGGAGTAATCGGTTACGTTACTATGTTTGCCGGCAATTTTGCCCCGAAATCCTGGG
>CALRTD020000417.1:0-4463 GCA_943371015.1 Synechococcus sp. UW140
TCGCGCCCCCCGCAACGCCCCCTTTTTTGAAAAAAAAGCAAAAAAAAATGGGTAAGCTACTTACATCGCACCGCTCAACCATCTACCCTTGCTTCCTTCCGGACCTGGGGGATTCAACAGGAGCTGGTCGTATAAGACTTACCCGGCACAAAGGTAAGCAAGTTTTTGGTTTTGCAAATTGTTGCACTGTTTTCTTTGGTTTTCAATCTCCAAAAGATGTGAAAATCATTACTGGCAAAGGGTTTTGGTTATCTTTGAGCGATCAAAAAGCATTTGTATGGCAAATCAGATTACCGGAAAGTGGACAAATGTGATGCAGTATGCTTTGGCATCGGTTATGGCCGGTGTAGGCGTGGGGCTTATTGTGTATATGCTTGAACTGAATCAGCTATTTAACTACCTCTCTTATCTGTTTTATATTTTATTCCTGGTGCTTGCCCTGCGCAGCTGGGGCGATAAGCGCGGTATGCTGGGCATGAGTTATGGCAATGCATTGGGACACGCCATGCTGATTGCGGTGGTATATTCACTAATTATTGCTGTATGGACGGTAGTTTTTGTGAAAGTAATTGCCCCCGGTTTTATGGAGGCGCAACAGGAACTTCAGTATGATAAAATGCGCGAACAGGGCATGGCTGAATCGCAGATTGAAATGGCAAAGGATATGGGGAAAAGCTTTTCTACCGCACCAGTGCTTTTTCTTTTGGGATTATTGGGGTCAATGTTTGTGCTAACCATTATCAATCTGGTAACTGCAGCATTTTTCATACGCAAAAACATTTCACCGATAGATCCTTCGCATATTCCCACAAATAATCCGTATTCACCCTTTCAGTCAAACGGTCCGCCGTCTGGCCACGCCTAATTTGTTATGGACGTTTCCATTGTAGTACCGCTTTACAACGAAGAAGAATCGCTTCCTGAACTTCATGCGTGGATTGCCCGCGTTATGAAGGAAAACAACTTCACTTACGAAGTGGTGTTTGTTGACGATGGCAGCACCGATCGTTCATGGGAAGTTGTAACGGATCTTGTCGCAAAATTTCGTGAGGTGCGCGGTATTCGTTTCCGCCGTAACTACGGCAAATCGGCTGCGCTCAATACCGGATTTGAAGCGGTGCGCGGCAAAGTGGTCATCACCATGGATGCCGATTTGCAGGATAGTCCTGATGAAGTGCCCGAACTGGTTAGCATGATTCGCGATCAAAAGTTTGATCTTGTTTCGGGCTGGAAGAAGAAGCGCTACGACAATGCGTTTACCAAAAATCTTCCGTCGAAACTCTACAATGCGGCAACCGGCTGGCTCAGCGGTGTGAAGCTGCACGATATGAATTGCGGACTGAAAGCTTATCGCCGCGAAGTAGTAAAAAGCATTGAAGTGTACGGCGAAATGCACCGCTACATTCCGGTGATCGCTAAACGCGCCGGTTTTCATAAGATCGGGGAGAAAGTTGTAGCGCATCAGGCCCGGAAATACGGTGTTTCTAAGTTCGGACTCGAGCGTTTTATAAATGGCTTTCTCGATTTGCTTTCGATTACGTTCGTCTCGAAATTCGGAAAGCGGCCGATGCACTTTTTCGGGCTCATCGGTTCGTTGATGTTTATTCTTGGCTTCTTCTCGGCTGCCGGACTTGGTGCCGCAAAATTGTATGTGGTGTTTTCTGGCGGTGTTGCACCGCGGGTTACAGAAAGTCCGTGGTTTTACATTGCGCTTACCAGTATGATTATCGGGACGCAGCTTTTCCTCGCCGGCTTCCTGGGCGAATTGATTGCCCGTTCATCATCCGATCGCAACACGTATCTGATTGAAGAGCGCATTGGTGATGGTGATGCTACGGCATAGTCTGTATCAAAAGAAAACCGCTATTCCGCCAAACGTCATCAGTACAAAAGCAATAAGCACGAGCCAGATCATCCAGCTGTGTGATTTGGGCTGTGCAGGAAATTCATAGTTGCAAATCGGACATTCTTCCGATTTCTTTGGAATTTCCATTGCGCATGAGGGGCATTCTTTTGTTTTCACAAGTGCAAAGATAACCCGATGTTGTTTTTGAACAAACGTCTTTGAGCTTCGCGGCATCCGTTTACAAACCGGATGTTTTGCCATAGTGTAAGCAGAATGCAGAAGAAGTAGCGTGAATTAAACCGCTTTACTGAAAATTTCGCCCTGAGGAATTGTATTGTGGAATCGCTCATCAAACGCCATACAAATATTGCGCAGGAACGCTTTACCGGTTTCTGTAACGGTAATTTTCCCGGTACTGAGTTTTACCAAACCATCGCTGCGGTGTGGTGAGAGGCGGCGGAAGATTGTTTCGTAAAAAGGGGTGTTTTGTTCGCGCAGCGGCCAGTGTGTGGCGTATCGGCACATGATATTGAGAATATGCTGCCGCATTTTTACATCTTCGGCATTGAGTAAATGTCCTCTGAAAACAGGTAACCGGCCTTTATTTACTGCATCTAAATAAGCTTCAACAGTTTTAAAGTTCTGTGCATACGCCAGCCACGAATCGCTGATGGCTGAAACGCCCAGACCAATCAGCAGGCGCGATGGAGAAGTGGTATAGCCCATGAAATTACGATGCAGGGTTCCGTTGCTGGCAGCTTCGTTCAGCGAATCGCCGGGAAGAGCAAAGTGATCCATGCCAATTTCCACATATCCTGCTTCTTCAAGCATTCGGCGGCCGCAATCATACAAGGCTAATTTCTGTTCATCGCCGGGCAAATCAGCTTCGGTAAAACTCCGCTGTCCGGGTTTTATCCACGGCACATGCGCATAACTATAAAACGCAATGCGATCAGGACGAAGCTGCTGTGTAAGGCGGAATGTTTCGCTTACACTGTGCATGGTTTGTTTGGGCAACCCGTAAATCAGATCGAAGTTGATGGAGGTAAAACCAATTTCACGCGCTTTATCGGTAACATGTTTTACGCTTTCAAAAGTTTGAATGCGGTTAATCGTTTTTTGTACCACAGGATCAAAATCCTGAATGCCCAAACTCAAACGGCGGAAACCAAGCGCATAAAGTGTTAGTAAATGTTCATCAGTTGTATTGTCCGGATGCGCCTCGATGCTGAGTGATGCATCTTTGTGTTTGCGTGCCCGCCCGAAAATTCCGGTAATTAATTTGTGCAGATTTTGCGGACTAAAAAACGTTGGAGTTCCGCCGCCAAGATGCAACTCGCGAATTTCAGGCACATCGTTAAAGAGCGCGCAGTACATTTCCCATTCTTTCAGAACAGCATTGATGTAAGGCTCTTCAACAGCATGATTAATGGTAATGCGCGTGTTGCAGCCGCAATAGGTACATAAACTTTCGCAATAGGGCAGGTGAATGTACAGACTGATTCCTTCGTTCTGTTGCAAATGCGAGAATGCAAATTTTACTTCCTCGGCCCATTCGTCTTCTTCGGGTGAATGCTGCCAGCAGGGTACCGTAGGATAGCTGGTATAACGCGGAGCGGCTGTATTCCAGCGGCGAATCAATTGTACATCAGGTTGCATAGCGGTATAAAATCAGTGATGGCGGCGATGCTTGTCGGGCTTGCAGCACGAGGCTTCGGTACCTTGTTCGGTGTGTGTAATTTCGGGGCTGATGTATGGAATGCCGAGGTTCATACCGCGAAGGATAAGCATGAGTCCCATTACAACAATTACCACCGGCATTGCGCGGCGAATTTTATTCCGAACCGGCACTGTAATGAGTTGACTGAAGGCCGAAACCCCGATCATCAGCGGAAAGGTACCCATACCAAATGCAGCCATAAACAAAGCGCCGTGCAGCGCATTTCCGGTTGCCGCTGCACCTGCAATGCCCAAGTAAACAAGTCCGCAGGGCAGAAGTCCGTTAAGCAGACCGGTCAACAGCAAGGCTTTGTTTGTTCGCTGCTGAAATAGGTGACCAAGTAATTGTTTCAGTTGGGTAAAGCCCCGGAATATATGTTTGATACCGGTAATTTTTGCAGCAATAGTTTCGGGCATCAATGCAAAAATCAGCATCAGAATTCCGATGGTAATACTAAAGCCTTGCTGAAAACCGGCCATGGCAAAACCATTGCCCAGCAAACCGAAAACAGCACCAAGCACGGCATACGTTAATGCGCGGCCAATGTTGTAAATCAGAATTCCGGTTGCACGCCCGGCTGCACTGCGGTGATGAACCGGTAAGGCCAGGGCAATTGGTCCGCACATTCCGGCACAGTGAAAACTGCCCAGAAAGCCTAAACTAAGTGCGGTTATAATGAGCAGTGTCATGGCTCAATAAGTAAAAACAACTTCCGAGAAATAATTCTTGTCTTCGGCTTTCCATTGTACCTGCACATTGTAGATACCCGGCATCAGATCGCCGGTGATGAGTTGTAAACCGCTGGTATCAGGCTGTAAGGTAAACGTGCGGTCGAGTTTTGCATCAGAAGGTCGGTAGAAATAGGCTGTTCCGTTCACCGTTTTTCCTTTCATTTCG
>CALRTD020000418.1:0-4455 GCA_943371015.1 Synechococcus sp. UW140
CGATGAAATAATGGCCAAAACCCGCCGCGAGGTCTTTGATTTGCTGCGAAAAAGTTTGCGCCCGGAATTTTTGAACCGTGTAGATGAGCTGATTATGTTTCAGCCGCTGAGCCGCGAAGACGTGGAGCAAATTGTACGCATTCAGTTTGCACAAATTGCCGAACGGGCAGCCGAAAACAACATTCTGCTCAGCGCATCAAAAGAAGCCATCGAATGGTTAGCGGAACTGGGGTATGATCCGCAGTACGGCGCACGTCCGGTAAAACGCCTCATGCAAAAAAAGGTGCTGAACGAGCTTTCCAAGCAAATATTAGCCGGAAAAGTGCAGAATGGCGAAAAAGTTGTGGTTGATGTATTTGAGCGGGAAGTCGTATTTCGCGCACCGTTAGAAGAAGAAATTCTTGCTGTATAATCTATCCAACCTGCGTGTTGCTGTAAGTGCAGACACGCAGGTTGTTTTATTTATTAACAGTTGTCGAAACGGCATTTCAGGCGTTAATTTTGATGTATTGGTTATAGCCGGGAGTAGTTAATCAGCGTTCTGTCCTTCTGCCAAATTCATAAAAGCTGTTAAAGGCATACCAAAAGGGCATAGTTTGTGTATATAGTAGTATACAGTTTGTGATCCCGGCACAATTCATTGATTTATTCACTTTATTCATTTTTATATGAAACGTTCAAAAACAACCAAAGTGCTTCCGGAAGCCGGAGAGCGCATTAAACTCAAAGTTGATTCCCGCACTGTTATTGTAGTTCGCTCACATTCCGCTATGGAAATGTGGATGAAACGCTATCCCGGTGCACAGATTGTGGAATAAGCATTCCTTCCTCTGTTAAATACATCCCTGCCCCTTGTCATTTCTCCCCCGCATTTTCTGCGGGGGCTCGAAATGACAAGGGGATTTTTTTGTTCGAAAAGACAAGAGCTTATTTACTCAAAATGACAAGGGCTTTTTTTACTTTCTAGCTTGCCTTTGTCATCTATCCCCTGCATTTTCTGCGGGGGATAGAGATGACAAAGTTTTTTTTGATAATGATTTAGAACTTCTTTGTGCCGAAATCATACGGCGTTGTTTATACTTGCATGATGTGACCGGAAGACTTGTTCAATAATCGGCGGCAACTCTTACTTTTACAGCATGGCCAGACCCGATCATCTTATTTTTCTGCATATCCAGAAAACGGCTGGGAGTACATTGCACGATATTATCAGGAGATACTATAAAAAAGGAGAAGTAAAAACGTTCTATAACCCTCCGATGGCCTTGAAGTTTTGTGAACTTCCTGTAGAAGAACGTAACAAAATAAAAGTGCTGAAAGGCCATCAACCGTATGGAATGCACGAATGTTTTAGCTCCGGATTGTCTGAATATATTTCGATTTTACGTGAACCTGTTGATCGGGTAATTTCACATTATTATCATTTGAAATCAGATAACGAACATCCGTTTAACGAGGAAATTAACCGAGAGCAATACACGATTAAGCAAGTTCTGGAAAGCGGAAAAATTCTGAATATGAATAACTGTATGGTTCGTTTGCTTTCCGGCAATTACAACTGTGCTTACAATGAATGCACTGATGAAATGCTGAACCAAGCCATTACCCATTTGGATTCGATGGCGCTTGTTGGTTTGCACAATCAATTTGATATTTTTTTGCTCAGGGCTGCTGATCGCTATGGATGGAAAAATCCGTATTACCGCAAGCGAAGAGTTTCAACAACCCGAATTGGTGTGCAGGAAATTGATGCTGAAACACGTGCTTTAATTGAACATTACAATCAACTCGATATTGAGCTTTACAACATCATGCAACCGAAAATTGATGCGTTGCAAAAAGCCCTTCCTGAATCGTTTTACAAACGATTAGCGACATTTAAGCGCCGAAATGCTTTTGCCGGAAAGCTGCTTGATATGTATCACTTGATGAGTCCTTAAACGCAGCGAATGATCGAAGAAACCTACAACCGCACTGTACTTCGCGCCGATGGCCTTGTGCCGCCGCTTTCGCGGTGGTATTTTGCTACGGCGCAGCAACGTATGCTGCCTTCGTTCTTTGTGATTGGCGTGCAGAAAGGCGGGACTACGGCACTAACTCAATACCTGACGCAGCATCCGAATGTAATACAGCCTCAGCGCAAAGACATTTACTTCTTCAACAACAGCGAAAACTTTGCACACGGCGCACAGTGGTATCAGGCACATTTTGCACACCGGCTCTACAAACGCTGGCACGAAGTACATCACAGGGTGCGCAATACCATTACATTCGACGGTACTCCAAATTACTTTGCAGCACCCGGAGCGGCTCAGCGTCTGCATAGTTTTTTCCCTGATACAAAACTTATTCTCCTGCTGCGGCATCCTGCTGAACGAGCCTGGAGTAATTACCGCATGAACAAACGTCACGGTTTCGAGCCGCTGAGCTTTGAAGACGCACTGGCTGCCGAAACCGAACGCCTTGCTGCTGAAGATGCATTTGCTGCTAAAAACAATACGCACTCGTTTGTGCGGCAGCGTTTGGCCTACCGAACAAATGGTATTTATGCCGGATTCATGCAGGAATGGCTGACATATTTCAGCCGCAGTCAGTTGCTGATTACAACGACCGAAGAAATGCACCAAAACACGGCTTCAGTTTACAATGCGGTGACTGACTTTGTAGGACTTCCGCGGTTTACAACGGTTAATTTTGCCCGGTTTAATGAGGGCGGCGAAACCGAAAAAATGGCTTCAACAACCCGCGAAAAACTGAATGCTTTTTTTGCCCCGCACAACAAAGCATTAGAAGAGATGCTGAATCGCCCGTTTAACTGGCAATACTGATTACCGCACATTAAATTTCCGTGCTGCAGCAGAGCTTAGTATCTTCAAGGCCTGAAACTATGCTCAGCCGGATATTTCCAGAACAATCTGCTACCGAAAACACGCGGTTTACCGTGCCTGTTTTTCTTGCTGTGCTGATGCAGTTGATTGTACTGTGCGGCATAATCTGGTTCTGGGAATTGGAAAAACAAAGTGGCCTGCAACTCCTGTTGCCTTGGGTACTGACAGGCTTTGCTGTTAATGCATTTCTTCCGCTGCGTTTCCGCGATGCTTTTTTTGTTGTGCTTACTGTTTCGGCCTTGCTGTTTCTGGCCGGGCCGGTTTCGGGAGGTTTAGCCACCGGAGCTGTGCTTGCGTTAATTGGTATTGCTCATTTGCCGCTTTCGTGGTTAGTGAGAGTTGTGCTGCTCATGCTCTCGGGCGGTGTTTTGTGCTTGCTGCATCTTCAGTTTTTTTACGCCCCGCGCTTAACACTTGCTGCCGGTATTGCCGGTTTATTTGTGATGTTCAGACTCATCTTGTACATGTATGAACTGAAACACGAACAGAAACCGGCTGGCTTCTGGCAACGGCTTTCTTATTTTTTCATGCTTCCGAATTTGTGTTTTCCGCTCTTCCCTATCATCGACTGGAAAACCTGGCTGCGCTGCAAACATGCCGTTCCGCAGCAGGAAATATGGCGCAGCGGAATCCGGAAGCTGCTCAGAGGTTGCGTGCATCTTATTGTTTACCGATTTATCTACACACAGCTCGTCCCCTCGCCGGCAACTCTTACCGGCCCTGCCGATCTGGCGTTGTACATTGCCACTGCTTACCTGCTTGTGCTCAGAATGAGCGGTATTTTTTATATCGGTATTGGCATACTGCATCTGTTTGGTTATCATCTTCCGCCCATCTTCAATAATTTCTTTCTGATTCCTTCTTTCGGCGAAATTTGGCGACGGATAAATATTTACTGGAAAGATTTTGTGACCAAGATGATCTATTATCCGCTTTGGTTCAGACTGCGGAAAGTAAAGGGCGTAAATGCCATTTTGGTTACCGGACTCATTACTTTCTTTTTTACGTGGCAACTGCATTCGTGGCAATGGTTTTGGGTACTGGGGCGTTTCCCGTTTTCGGCAATGGATGCGGTTTATTGGTTAACCTTAGGAAGCGTAATAACGGTTAGCTTAATGATTGCTGAGAAACGGGATGCAAAAACCGTTGCAAGTAAAAGTCAGACAGTTGCCGGCTCTCTGAAAACGGTACTGAGCATTGCCGGAATCTTTTTGTTTATGAGCTTACTCTGGTCGTTTTGGAACAGTAAAAGTATAGGCGGCTGGTTTTATCTCTTGCATCACGCAACCACCGGAAGCGGCAGCGATTATGGTTTCATAGCCGCAGTTGCAGCCGGACTTATTGCCACCGGCACAGCAATACATTATTTCTGCATCCGCTTGAAAATCGACAATAACAAGCCAATGAGTTTTAGGGCTACACTGCTTGCCGTTTCAGGAGCCGGAGTATTTCTGCTGTTGCCGATTTGGAAACCGGTGCACGATATTTTACCCCAACCGGTTGCCGAACTTTACCGGCAACTCAGCAAACAACAACTCAGTCAGTACGACCGCGAAAACAACGAGCA